>CAZRGY010000422.1:0-4103 GCA_964599715.1 uncultured Verrucomicrobiota bacterium
GATTTCGCCAATTACGTAGACAAGCGCAGCAAAGAGGGAAATTTCCCACTGCACTTGGTGAAAGTGCGCGAAGGTAATGACGAGACGATCCACTACTTCGTGACCAATGAAGAGTTTGAACAGTTCAAGACGGAGAATCCTGATCTGTTCGGTGATGAGGAAGCGAAAGAGCGTTTGGAGAAAGAGCGTGGGACAACCCGGCGTGCCTCCCATGCGGACCTGCACCTCGAGAGCAAAGCCATCGTCGACCTTGTCGGCAAATTGACCCGCAAGGGATTGAGCGTGGAGCATTATGCCGCCCAAGACAAACCGCTCTTTGAGTTGGTCGAAGGTGAAGGCGAGAAGGCCACGGTTTCGCCGCTGTTCTCCATCCCGGAGATTCTCAAAGGGGTGATGACGGTCGGTAAGAAAGGTATCCAGATGTATCGCTTCAAAGGTCTGGGTGAAATGGATGCCAAGGAGTTGTTCGAGACCACCATGAACCCGGCCAAGCGCAAATTGTTGCGCGTTGACCTGTCAGACGCCATCGAGGCGGAAGAGATGTTCACCAAGCTCATGGGGGATGTCGTCGAACCAAGGCGCCAGTTCATCGAGGACAATGCGCTGAACGTCCGCAACTTGGATGTGTAACCGAATTTCCTGATCAACTGATTTCCTAACATGGCTGACGAAAACGATCCCACACCTCCACCACCGACCAGTCCGGGTTCCATCTACGCGGTTGGTGAGAAGGTCCAGAAAATCAACGTCGCGGACGAGATCAAGAACTCGTTTCTCGACTACTCGATGTCCGTCATCATCTCCCGCGCGTTGCCGGATGTGCGTGACGGCTTGAAGCCTTCCCAGCGTCGTATTCTTTACGCGATGCACGAGCTTTCGCTCTATCCGGGGCGGAAGCACATGAAGTGCGCCAAGATTTGCGGTGACACTTCAGGTAATTATCATCCGCACGGTGAAGCGGTAATCTATCCAACCCTCGTGCATATGGCCCAGCCTTGGGTGATGCGCGAGCGTCTGGTCCACGGCAAGGGTAATTTCGGTTCCATCGAGAACGACCCTCCGGCGGCCATGCGTTATACCGAGGCGCGTTTGACGCATCTCGGTGGCGCCCTGATGACGGACATGGAGAAGGATACGGTGGACTTCGTCCCGAACTATGACGAGCGTCTCACTGAGCCAGCCGTATTGCCGGCAGCTTTCCCGAATCTGCTCGTCAATGGTGGCACGGGTATTGCGGTCGGTATGGCCACCAACATCCCGCCCCACAATTTGGGCGAAGTAGTGGATGGTGTCTGTGCCCAGATCGACAATCCGAACATCACAATCCCTGAATTGATGAAGTTCATCAAAGGTCCGGATTTCCCTACAGGTGGTGTGATCCTTGGGGTCGAGGGCATCAAGAATTATTTCGAGACCGGCAAGGGGAGCGTGCGGATTCGCGGTTGCTTGAGTGTGGAAGAACTCAAAGGCGGCCGCGAGCAGATTGTCGTCACGGAGATCCCTTTCAACGTGAACCGGGCGGCGCTGGAAGAACGCATCGCTGACCTAATCAACGAGAAGGTCATCACCGACATATCGGCCATGCGGAATGAGTCCGACGAGAACACGCGTCTCGTCATGGAACTTAAGCGCGATGCCGTGTCCAAGGTGGTCATCAACAATCTCTTCAAGCATACCGCCCTGGAGACGACCTTCAGTGTGAATGCGCTGGCCATCGACCATGGTCGTCCGAAGACGCTGAACCTCAAGGACATGATCTCGTGCTATATCGAGCATCGTCGTGAGGTCATCCTGCGTCGTACCCGCTATGAGCTGAAAAAAGCGGAGGAGAAGGCGGAGTTGCTGGAAGGTTACATGGTGGCACTCTCCAATCTGGACGAGTTCATCAAGATCATCCGCAGTTCCAAGAACCGTGATGAAGCGCGGGTCAAATTGCTGGCTTTCGAGTGGAGCCGGGCCCAGGTGGAAGCTTGGGGCGTGCTCATCCGCAACGAGGCGAATATCACCAACGGCCGCTATGCGCTGAATGAGCGCCAGGTGAATGCCATCCTGGATCTGCGCCTGTATCAGCTCACCGGTCTGGAGATCGACAAGGTGGAGCAGGAATACAAGGCCATCTTGGAAATCATCAAAGACTTGCGCGACATCCTGGCCAAGGAATCGCGCGTGATGGCGATCATCAAGGCCGAGTTGCTGGAGATCAAAACCAAGTACGCCACGCCGCGCCTGTCCCAGATCGTGCCGGATGAAGGCGAGATGGCGCTCGAAGACCTTATCGCGAATGAAGGCGTCATCGTCACCATCACGCACAGCGGCCTGATCAAGCGCACGAACGTTTCCAGTTACCGGGCGCAACGTCGCGGCGGCAAGGGCGTCATCGGCATGGCGACGAAGGAAGGCGATTCGCCGGAGGAAAGTGATTTCATTGAGCATCTCTTCGCCGCCAGTACACATGATTACCTGATGTTCTTCACGAACAGCGGGCGTGTGTATGTCGAGCGTGTGCATGAGGTGCCTGACATGAGCCGCACATCCAAGGGCAAGAGCATTGCCAACATCTTGGAACTGCGTGCCGATGAAAAGGTCGCGGCCCTCGTGCGTGTCTTGGCGAAGTATGGTCCTGAGAAAGAAGACCTGACCTGGCAGCAGCCGGACAACGTGTTTTTCACCACGCTCAAGGGCACGGTGAAGAAGACGGCGCTGTCTGATTTCGCCAATGTGCGCAAAGGCGGCATCATCGCCATCACGATTGACGAGAAGGACATGCTGATTGATGCCAAATTGACGAGCGGCTCCGATCAGGTGGTACTGATCACTCACGAAGGTATGAGCATCCGCTTCTCGGAAGAGGATGTTCGTTGCATGGGCCGTCCCGCTGCTGGTGTACGGGGCATTTCACTGGGTGAGACAGACAGCGTGGTGGCCACGGCCGTTGTCGTACAGGATGCCACCTTGCTGGTGGCCGGTGAGAACGGCATCGGTAAGCGGACTGATTTCGGTGAATACCGGGTCCAATCACGTGGTGGTAAAGGTATCATCACCATGAAGACCACGGACAAGACCGGTGGTCTTATTGGCGCGCTGACCGTGCGGGATGAGGATGAGATCATGCTCATCACCAATGTAGGCCAGATGGTCCGCACTTTTGTGAAAGATATCCGCGAGGCGGGTCGTAACACGATGGGTGTGAAATTGATCGATCTGGATGGAGGCGACAAACTGCAAGCCATCGCCCCGGTTATCAGTGAGGACAAGGATGAGGAAGATGAGGCAGGCGAAACTCCAGCAGGCGCTGGAGTAGCCGAATCGGCAGAGCCTACGGAAAAGAGCGCAGGCGAGCCGGAAACTCCCGCAGCGGAATAGACAGTTAGCTATAATTTTTTGCGCACTCGTTTTGACTGACGGGTGCGCAAATTTTTTTGTGAAGAGAGCTTCTTTTCAAGGACTGACTGTTCCGCCGAAAAGTCGCTAGTTCACTTTGAACTGGTTGTCCAATCTGGTCGTGGCACCTGCCTCGATGGTCGCCGTGCTGGTCACTTTGCCGGTCTTGCGGTGAATGAATTCGATTTCGTAAGTGCCGGGAGGGACAGCGGGCAGGGAGTAGTTGCCGTTGCTGTCTGTGATCGCAAAGTATGGATGCGATACCAAGCTGACATAGGCGAACATCCACGGATGCACATCACACTTGAAACGTAAAAACAGCTCCGGCTGGTTCCATGTGAAAAGTAGCGGCGGTGCCTTGGGCAGTTGCGCCTTGTTGAATTCATCGTTGCCAGCCACGGTCGGAGTGGGGTGGACATTGTGCAGCACCGGATCCGAATTCCTGACCTCAATGGTCTGCCCCACCAAGGCACCGGAAACATAAGGTGTGTAGAGGCAACCGACCTGGTCCAGCACGAGATGATTTTGTGGCGGGAGGAAATTACGGTTCTCGATGCCCTTGGAGATATAGACAAAGACATCGGCCAAACCGCCATCGGGCGAGACCAAGTAGAATTGGGTCGTAGGCTTGGCAGCAGGATGCAATCTGCCACATGAAGGATCGAGCGGCAGGAGTTTCTCGGGTTCTGGTGTGCCGACGAGTGTCACTTTGCCGGATATCG
>CAZRGY010000423.1:0-4092 GCA_964599715.1 uncultured Verrucomicrobiota bacterium
CCCGACACTCTCTCCGATCCATTCGGCTCCATAAGGACCGTCACCTCCCCGCCAACGCAGGACATAACCATGCATAACATCGCTATGCTTGATGACTTTGAGGATTTCGACCTTTCCCGTTCCCAACCCGAAACTAAAAACTAGGAACCAGAAACCGGCCTTCGGCCTCTCCTTTACCAGCAGCGAGCTGCCAGCGTTCATACTTTCCCACATCCCCACCACTCAAACCACCACAATCGGTTATCTAACAGCGACATTTTTTCAACCCCTTCCCATACAAGAAAATCCAAATGAAGATTTCCGCTTTTTCACCCATAATCCCGATCTCGAACACCAATCCATTTTAACTGGATTAAAGAAATGTCTCCTCACGATGTATCCCTTGTTTTTCCACGTGCCCCAAACGGGGCACCGTCCCAAAGCCCAACGTAGTTCCGCGCCTTGGCGGAACTACGTTGGGTCAACCGTCCGCATCTCCACCAACCACAACGTGGTTGCGTCGGCTTTCTTCATTCTGCATTCCCCTCGACAGTCCGCAGTGCCAGCGGCACGACCCGATGGTAGCCATGGGTGAAACCCATGGATCAACGCCCCCCAATCTCCAAGTCGCGTAGCGACGACCCGATTCTCCGTCCACTATTTCGGGGAACTTCATAATTCATAACACTCCTAAACTCCCGCCCACCTCCCGCGCCACCTCCACAAACTTCATAACCGCTCCTTTCGCCACCTCCTCGCGATAGGCGACCCCGATCACGAACGGTGCCGGAGCCGGACTGATCGGCCGCACCTTGAGTCGCGGCCCCGTCAGGCACTCGAAGCCCTGCTGCACCAGCGCCACGCCATGCCCCGCCTCCACCGAGGCGATCAAACTCGTTGAACTGTCATGCTCCTCGCTGATGACCGGTCGCCGCTTCAACGGCGCGAACAAGTCCGCCAGCCACGCATGATACTCCGGATAATCTGCCGCCGTGTAAGCCACCAACCGTTCCTGCGCCACTTGTGCTAAACTTATGCGCCGCCGTCGCGCCAATGGATGCGCGGGGTGCGCAGCCACACAGATCGCCAGCCGCCCCAGCTCTTCGAATTGGATTCCCCGCCGCGCCTTCACCTCCGTCCGGATCATCAGCGCCGCGTGCAACCGCCCTTCCTTGAGCCCCTCCAGCATCTCCTGCGTGGAGAGATCGTGCAATTGCACCCGCACCCCGGGGCTCATCTGCTGGAACCGGCGCAACGTCAGCGGCAATATCTCGACCATCAACGAAGGCGCATACCCCACCCGGATCACGCCCTTGCTCCCGCTGGCCACGGACTTCGCCACCGCGATCGCGTCCTCTGCCCTTTGCAACACGGCATTCGCCTCATTCAGAAAGATCCGCCCCGCCTCCGTGAGCCGGATCGCCTTGGCCCCATGCACGAACAGCTCGACTCCCAGTTCACACTCCAGATCACGCACCTGGCGGCTCAACGCCGGCTGGGAGACATGCAGCCGGGCTGCTGCCAGTGTGATGTTCTCCTCCCGGGCCACCGCCACAAAATAACGTAAATGCCGCAGTTCCATGCCGCGAGCATACCTTGCACGCATGCTAAGCCAAGCAACTAAGCATTTCACCGCCTGCCCTCATCTGGGCTAGATTATTGGGCACTGACAACCGGCGATTCGACTGCGCCGCTCAACCCATAAACCAAAAGCCATATGAGTAACTTCAAATATAACCGTCTCGATAAAAACAACGTCGCCGTCCTGCTCGTGGATCATCAGACCGGTCTCACCAACCTCGTCCATGACTTCTCGCCGGATGATTTCAAGAACAACGTCCTCGCACTGGCCGACGCCGCCAAATACTTCAAGCTCCCCACCATCCTCACCACCAGTTTTGAAGACGGCCCCAACGGTCCCCTCGTTCCTGAACTCAAGGAACTCTTTCCCGATGCCCCCTACATCGCCCGCCCCGGCAACATCAATGCCTGGGACAACCCCGACTTCGTGAAAGCCGTCAAAGCCACCGGCAAAAAACAACTCCTCATCACGGGCATCGTCACCGAGGTCTGCGTCGCCTTCCCCGCCCTCTCCGCTTTGGAAGAAGGCTACGAAGTCTTCGTCGTGACCGACGCCTCCGGCACCTTCAACCAGACCACCCGTGATGCCGCCTGGTTCCGTATGCAAGCTGCCGGTGCCCAATTGATGACCTGGTTCGGCGTAGCCTGTGAACTCCACCGCGACTGGCGCAACGACATCGAAGGCCTCGGCGCCCTGTTCTCCAATCACCTCCCCAACTACCGCTGCCTCATCTACAGTTACCTCTCCCAGCAGAAGAAGCAGTGATTTCTGCTTGCCCTCGCAGACAACCAAGCGCGCCCAAGCCTCTCAACCGCTCGGGCGCGCTCTTGTATTTCATAGTCTCTTGTCCACTTCGCTCCACCAATCCCTGTTTATCTGTCTCCATATTACCCGACTCTTTCGGGGCTGTGGTGCCCCCCCTTTGAAAACAAAAAGGCCGGACGATTTCTCGTCCGGCCTCTTGTGAATTTGATTAAGCCTTAGCTCAGGTATTGGAACCGGCCGGTGCTGTCGCCGAAGCGCGGGATGTTCACTCCCATGCGGTCCAGCATCGAGAGATACAGATTGGACATCGGCACGTCGTTGTTCAGCTTCAGATGACGGCCCTGCTTGATCGTCCCGCCGCCCTTGCCCGCCACGATGACCGGCAACTGGTCATGGCGATGACGGTTGCCATCACTGATACCGCTGCCCAGCACGATCATGCTGTTATCCAACAGGGACGTGCCATCCGCTTCCTTCGTCGCCTTCATCTTCTGCAGGAAGTAGGCGAAGTTCTGCATATGGAAATAATCGATCTTCTTCAGCTTCTCCACCATCACCTTGTCGTTCTGATGATGCGAGAGGTTGTGATGACCGTCCGGGATACCGATCTCCGGGAACGGGCTGTTGCTGCCGTCATGCGCCATCAAGAAGGTCGAGATGCGGGTGGTGTCGGTCTTGAAGGCCAGCACCATCAGGTCGAACATCAACTTGAAGTGGTTGGACTTCTCCTTCGGGATGCCCGTCGGTTTCTTGTAGTCGAGCTCGGCCGCGTTAAACTTCTCCGAGGCCTCGATCTGCAATTCCAACTCACGCACCCCGGCCAGATACTCGTCCACCTTGCGCTTATCATTCGTGCCGAGCTGGCCTTGCAACCGCTTGGCGTCTTCCATGACGAAATCCAGGATGCTCTTCTGGTATTGCTTGCGCTGGGCGGCACTGGCGGCGTTCTCTTCCTTGTTGCCCCCGCCGAACAGGCGCTCGAACACGCGGCGCGGATCGTTCTCCGGCGCCATCGGCATCGTCTCCGTCTTCCAGGAAAGATTGTATTGGTAGGCGCAGCTGTAACCAGAATCACAAGAACCGGCCTGGCGCGCCTTGTCGCAGCTCAGCTCCAGCGAAGGATAGCGCGTCTCACGGCCCATCCGCATCGCCGCGATCTGGTCCACTGAAGTACCCACGCGGATATCAGCACCGGCGGTCTTACGAGCCTGCACACCCGTCAGGAACGTCGCATTGGCCCGGGCATGATCGCCGGCGCCATCGCCGTTTGCCTTCGCCTTGTCATGCTTCAGACCCGTGATCACGGTGAAGTCATCCTTCACGCTCTTCAGCGGCATCAACGTCGGCGACAGCAGGTAGCTGGAGCCCGCAGCCTGCGGCACCCAGTTCTCCAAAATCACCCCGTTCGGGATATAAACGAAAGCCATACGCCGTGGCATTGCGCCCGCCGCTCCGCCAGCAACGGCTTCAGCTGCGGTACCGATGGAAGGCACCATGGCCTCCAAAGTCGGCAGAGCCAGCATGGTTCCGAGGCCTTTCAAGAAGGTGCGACGAGGTATTTGCCAAGATTTGTTCATATCTTTCGTCATGTTAAATATTTTTACTACTTTACCTCCATTTGACTCTGGAGACAAAATTTAATTCAAATTTTACCGCTCGCCATCACCGCGACGCAGTTGGAACGGCACACTCTTCACCACGGCCATCACCAGGGCCGAGAACTTGTTGTTGCCCGCTTTCACTTCGGTGGCGATCTGCTCCAGCGT
>CAZRGY010000424.1:0-4081 GCA_964599715.1 uncultured Verrucomicrobiota bacterium
CTTCGCGCTCATTGGCGATGGGTTTGGTGGGGCCGAGGGCTGCCTTGTTGATATTCGGCGGACCGACGAGGAGGATGGGCAGTTTCTTGCCATAAGCCGCGCGGGCATTGGTGATCATGGCGCGGATATTCGCCACGGCTTTGGGCGCACACTGGTCTGTGATGTCGCGCGAGTCATTCGTACCAAGCGCGATGACGAGTTGGTCCGCGTGTGAGTGCTTCAACAGCATAGCCTCGAATTCCTTCACAGAATTCGTGGGGCGTCCGCCCTTCCCTTCATTCACCAGCTTGAGCTTGCCCTCCGTCTGCTTCTGGATGAGGGCCACCCAAGCGTGACTTTGCTGGTCTTTCGGCAATGCACTACCCGCTGTAATGGAATCACCGAAGACGATGACGGTTCGTGGTTCAGCGGTGTAGCCAAAACTAAACAAGAGGAAGCATACGCTTAAAACGGTAATTCTTATTATTGGAAGGCTGCTCACACCATAAAAAGTATAGCAATAAAGTTCAGCCGTCACTATGTGACGAGATGAATTGGGGATGGTTTACCGTGGGTTGAAACCCACTGCTACCATCGGGGTTCGCTACGCGAACTGGATAGAAATTCGCCTAGTCGGGCTATTTTCTGAAATTTTGTGTAGTTGTACGTGTTACAGCGAGCGTAGTGATAACGCTACCCATGAAAACCTGCCAAAGTGAGGGCAGATGGAGAGAGGAATGAAGAAGGAGGAATTGAGAATGAAGAAAGGGGCCAAGGCCAGGTGGCCAGAGCCCCCTTACCTCGGCTGCCATGTCATTTCATCGCGTTTATTGACATCGGAGGGCCGAAACCGCATTTTCAGCGGGCTGATTTTTACGATTTGTTTATCATTGCCTTATGAGCACACCGCATAATCTCTTCAATTCGCTGCAAACTTTCGATCTCGGGAACGGGAAGAAGGGCAAGTTTTACTCACTCCCGGCGCTGGAACAGGCCGGAGTGGGCCCCATCTCAAAGCTGCCGGTATCCGTCCGTATCGTGCTGGAATCCGTCTTGCGTAACTGTGACGGGCTCAAGGTACAAGAGGCGAACGTGAAGGAGCTGGCGAACTGGCAGCCGAACGATACGCGCACGGCGGAGATCCCGTTCGTGGTGGCGCGTATCGTGTTGCAGGACTTCACAGGTGTCCCCCTGCTGGTAGATCTGGCGGCGATGCGTTCGGCGGTGGCCAAGGTGGGCAAGAACCCGAAGATCATCGAGCCGCTGGTGCCGGTGGACCTGGTGGTGGATCACTCGGTGCAGGTGGATTTCGCGGGCAATGCCGAATCCATGGCGAAGAATCTGGACTTGGAATTCACCCGTAACCGTGAGCGCTATCAGTTCCTGAAGTGGGGTATGCAGGCGTTTGACACCTTCAAGGTCGTTCCGCCGGGTATCGGTATCGTGCATCAGGTGAACCTGGAGTACTTGGCCAAGGGCGTCTTGAACGCCGATGGTATCTATTACCCGGACACGCTGGTGGGCACGGACTCGCACACCACGATGATCAACGGTCTGGGTATCGTGGGTTGGGGTGTGGGCGGTATCGAAGCCGAGGCCGGTATGCTCGGTCAGCCGGTCTATTTCCTCACGCCGGACGTGGTGGGCGTGCACATGACGGGTGCCATCCGCGAAGGCGTGACCGCCACGGACGTGGCGTTGACCGTCACACAGATGCTGCGCAAGGCGAAGGTGGTGGGCAAGTTCGTCGAGTTCTTCGGTCCGGGCGCAGCCGCATTGCCGCTGGTGGATCGTGCGACCATCGCGAACATGGCTCCGGAATACGGCGCGACGATGGGCTTCTTCCCGATCGATGCCGAGTGCGTGAATTACCTGAAGGGCACGGGCCGCTCCGAGGCCGCCTGCCAGGCATACGAGAATTACTACAAGGCGCAGGGCCTGTGGGGCATCCCGAACATGGGCGATGTGGAATACTCGCAGGTCGTGGAACTGGATCTCAGCACGGTGGTGCCAAGCGTGGCTGGGCCGAAGCGTCCGCAAGACCGCATCGAGCTGGGCAACCTGCAGCGCGAGTTCTTCAAGGCGTTCCAACGCCCGACGACCGATAACGGTTTCGGCAAGACGCGCAAGGAATACAGCAAGATCGTGACTTTGGGAGG
This sequence comes from uncultured Verrucomicrobiota bacterium, assembly GCA_964599715.1. Classification (GTDB taxonomy): domain Bacteria; phylum Verrucomicrobiota; class Verrucomicrobiia; order Limisphaerales; family JAEYXS01; genus JAEYXS01. The sequence continues at coordinate 2,139 of CAZRGY010000424.1, forward strand.
CGCTCACATGGCGCACCCGAGCGGGGGCAGCCAGGAGCCCGTGTCCACCACGAAAGCGCTCGCGGCCGGAACGAATCCGGTGACCGAACGTGAGATGGTTCAGAACCGCCCGACGCCTGAGCCCGTGACTCCCGAGGTCCCCGTTTTGAAGGGCAAGATCGGTCACGGCTCCGTGCTTATCGCGGCCATCACGAGCTGCACGAACACGAGCAATCCTAGTGTGATGCTCGCCGCTGGTTTGCTGGCGAAGAAGGCGGTGGAAAAAGGTCTGAAGGTAAACCCGGTGGTGAAAGCTTCCCTCGCTCCCGGATCGCGCGTGGTGACGGATTACCTCAAGAAAACGGGCCTGCAGACCTATCTGAACAAGCTGCGTTTCAATACGGTGGGTTACGGCTGCACGACGTGCATCGGCAATTCCGGTCCACTGCATCCCGCCGTGGAAGAAGCCGTGGTCAAGAACGACCTGATTACGGCCAGCGTGCTCTCCGGCAACCGCAATTTCGAGGCGCGCGTGCATCAGAACATCAAGTCGAACTTCCTGATGTCGCCGCCGTTGGTGGTGGCGTTCGCCCTCGCGGGCCGCGTAGACATCGACCTGAGCTGCGAACCGATCGGCAAGGGCAAGGACGGTGAACCCGTCTATCTCGCCGACATCTGGCCGACGCTCACAGAAGTCAGCGACGCGATGAAGTCCGCGCTGAAGCCGGAAGTCTTCCGCAAGCTGTACAAGGATTTCGCGGCGCAGAATCCGAAGTGGAACGAGATCCCGTCGAGCGTGGGCAATGTGTATGAGTGGGACCGCCAGTCCACCTACATCCAGGAGCCGCCGTTCTTCACAGACTTCTCCATGCAGCCCGGCACGATCAAGCCGATCACCGGTGCGCGTCCGCTCGGTATCTTCGGTGATTCCGTCACGACGGATCACATCAGCCCGGCTGGCGCCATCAAGAAGGCGTCACCTGCTGGCAAGTTCCTCGGTGAGAACGGCGTGGAGTTCGCGGACTTCAACAGCTACGGCTCACGCCGCGGCAACGACCGCATCATGACGCGCGGCACGTTCGCGAATGTGCGCATCAAGAACTTGATGTGCCCGGGTGTAGAAGGCGGCTACACGGTTTACTACGGCAGCAAAGACGTCCCGACCACGGACAAGCCCATCACGGTGAGCGAAGGCAAGCCGACGTTCATCTACGACGCGTGCATGGCTTACAAGGCGGACGGTGTGCCGTTGATCATCCTCGCGGGTCAGGAATACGGCACGGGCTCGAGCCGTGATTGGGCCGCGAAAGGCACGAACCTCCTCGGCGTGAAGGTCGTAGTGGCGCAAAGCTTCGAGCGCATCCATCGCAGCAACCTGGTGGGCATGGGCGTGTTGCCGCTGCAGTTCAAGGAAGGCACGACCGCGCAGACGCTCAAGCTGACCGGCAACGAGACGTATGACATCGTAGGTCTGGACTCGAACATCAAGCCGCAGCAGGACCTGACGTTGAAGATCACGCGCAAGGACGGCTCCGTGGAAAACGTGCCGGTGACCTGCCGCATCGATACCCCGATCGAGATCGACTACTACCAGCACGGCGGCATCCTGCCGTATGTGTTGCGGCAGTTGATGGCGAAGGCGTAAGGCACGCTCTAAAAAATTAAAACAAAACAACGCCGCGTTGAGCGATCAACGCGGCGTTTATTTTTTGACTTTAAGAGATCCGCTTATTCGCGGCCCGCAGCCGCCAAAAACGGTTGCAGTTCCTTCACGAGTTTCGCGAAACCTTCCAGTGTCACCTGTTGTGCACCGTCGCTGAGCGCTTCGGCGGGATTTGGGTGCACCTCGATGAGCAACGCATCGGCGCCCATCGCCACGGCACCTTTGCACATGGATGAGACCAGGTCCGCACGTCCAGCACCCTGGCTCGGATCAATCACGATCGGGCAGTGTGACGCACTCT
>CAZRGY010000425.1:0-3661 GCA_964599715.1 uncultured Verrucomicrobiota bacterium
TCTTGTGGCAATTGGCGCACGCAGCATTCTTCCGGTGCAACTCGGTGCGCTGACGCAAGGTCAGGTTCTCCACCTTGCTTTTATCCTGTTTCTCGAGGGACGGAACATTCGCCGGCGCGGGCGGAACATGTTCGCCCAACACTTGCTCAAGCACCCAGACGCCGCGTAATACCGGGCTGGTGCGGTTCGGGAACGAAGTCGTGGCCAGCACGCCGGGCATACCGAGGATGCCGCCGCGGTTGGCATCCGTGAGCATCACCTTGCGCATCTCTGGTCCCGTGACCTGCTTTTCAAGTCCGTAGAGCAAGGCAAGCGTTTCGTTCAGATAGGTGTAATCGCTGTCCACGAAACTGAGCAGACTCCGGTTTTCGCGCACGATGCTCTCGAAAAATAGCCGCGCTTCGTCATACATGGCCGTGCGCATCTCCGGTGTCATTTGCGGAAACTTCGCGGCATCAAAAGTTTTCTCTTCAAGTCGCCCAAGGCCCAGCCAATGTGCGCCAAAGCCATCGAACAAAGCCCGCGCACGCGGGTCTAGCAGCATGCGTTTCACCTCGGCTCGCAGCACGGCCGGTTCACGAAGACGACCGAGATCAGCCAGAGAGGCCAACTCGTCATCTGGCATCGTGGCCCATAACAAGTAAGACAGACGCGAGGCCAATTGATAATCATCCAAGGGAACGATCTTGTCTTTCGGTTCCACCTCTTGGGCTGGGGTGATGAACAGGAACTGGGGAGAGACCAAGATCGCCTTGAGCATGAGGCCCAGCGATGACTGATACGGAAGCTTGTTGATGCGCGCCAAATCGAACACGTCTATCAGAGTATCCAGTTCCGCCTCGGTAGCGGGACGGCGATAGGCACTGCGCGTTAGCACAGTCGCCACTTTCCTGGCTTCGGCTCTTTCCGCCGAACGGCGTGACGGTGTTTCGCCGAAGAGACGTTTTTGGATTGCGGTCGGCGGTTTGCCTTCCGGGGCCAAGACCTGGTCCAGCACCTCATTGGCGATGCCGAGATAGATTTCGGATTGGAGGGGCGAAATTGAATTCATGTAGCCCTCGCCGAACACTTCGTCCGGGAGTTCATCGGCCACAGAGGGATCGACACCCAAGAAGTCGTGCAGTGTGTTGCCATACTCCATCTTGGTGAGGCGGCGGATGACGAACACACCAGGATCTTTCGGGCTGAGGTAGCGGATCTGCTCGATGCCCTCGATAAAACGCTTCCGCTCATCCTCTGTCGGCTGCTTCTCGTCATCCGGCGGCATGTCATGTGCCTTCACGCTGCCTACCGCTATCTTCCATTTGCTGATAGAAGCGGCATCGCCCGGATTCTTGAGCGAGGCTTCCAAGTTGAGACCGGATTTTTGCCTTCTTATCCCGTGGCACCGTGCGCAATGGTTCTTGATGAAGGCGCTGACATCATCCTTGAACACCTTTTTGGCATTGGCCTGACGCTCGGCGAACACCTTGTCGTCTGCCGGCGCCGTCGTGGGGTCAGTTGCTGCGAGGCAAGGCACCGCCAGTGACGACGCCACCAACACGAGTGCCATCGCCTTCACGCCCGCCCTAAACTTTCCGAACATGCTCATCATTGGATGACGAGAATATCAGGAATATTCATGCGAGCCTCAATCTAAATTGAGGAGAAATGGGCAGTCTCGGGAAGCTTCACACCCTCAGACATGCGCGAAAACCTCGTGCGGCGTAGTAGGATTGAGCACCGTTGTGACCGATGAAGACGCGGCCATAGCGCCGCTCCCCGTAGAGCGCCCCGCCAAGCTTTCGGATATCCGCTGGAGCCTTCACCCAACTCGAAGTCTTCGTGTCGAAATCACCCAACTTTTGCAGCTCCAAATACTGCGCCTCCGTCAATAGCTCGACGCCCATCTCGGTGGCCATGTCCATGGCGGTCGTCTTGGGCTTGTGCTCCTTGCGGGATTCCAGTCCGGCGCGGTCGTAGCACACGCTGGTGCGGGCCTTGGGCGTTTCCGGCGAGCAATCGAAGAAGATACACTCCCCTGACTTCTTATCGAAGGCCACGACATCCGGTTCTCCCCCCGTCTTCTCCATCTCATTGAGCGACCAGAGTTTCTTCGGATTCGCCTCCAGCCGCGCCAGCACCTTGGCCCACTCCATGCCTTTGTGACGGTTGGCGTGCTTTTCAAAACGGGATTTCAACACGCCTAACAATTCAGCGCACTGTTTGGGGGACAGTTCCTGTTTCATAAGATCATTAATTGCAAACGGCAGACGGACTCCAAGAAACTTGCTGCCGAGCCGATCGAAATAGAGCGGATTTGCTTACCCTCCCCAAAAAGGAGGAAGGCTACAATTCCCACTATTATCGTCATCCAGACCCTAACCTTTTCTTTGGAAGAAAAGTTAAGGTCTCAAAAACTACACGGAAGAAATCAGGTCTTCTTCGCTGCTTTCTTGGCTTTGGCCGGTGACTTCTTTGCCGCCGCTTTCTTCGGGGCTGCTTTCTTGGGCACCACCGGCTCGATCTCTTTCTTCAACGCCGCGACGATGCCTGCGATGGTGTGTTCCTTCGCTTCGATGTCCGGTTTCAAGCCGAGCGCTTCAATGGCCTTCGTCGTCTCGGGACCGATGGAGATGGTCCGTAGTTTGGGGAACTTCATCCGCAGCTTCGGCAGATCGAAGCGGGCGTGGAAGTTCTCCACCGTGGAGCTGCTGGTGAAGGTCACCCAGTCGGCGCCCTCTTCCATGAGCTTCGCGGCGGCTCCGGTGATATCTTCGGTCTCTGGCACGGTCTTGTAGCAGGGCACGTCATCCACGATGGCACCCATCTTCGTCAATTCGAGAGGCAACTCGGGATTCGCCTTCTCCGCGCGCATGAGCAATATGCGAACGTTCTCGATGTCCTGATATTCTTTAAAGGTTCGGGCGATCTCCTTTGTCACAAAGCGTTCCGGCATCAGATCCACCTTAAGGTGATATTCCTTCAACTTCGCCGCTGTGGCCGGGCCGACGGCGAGGAAGCGCGCGCCGCCAATGGAACGCATATCATCGAACACCCGGAAGAACGCATTGAAAAATTCCGTCACGCCATTCGGGCTGGTGAACACGATCCACTCGTAGGAACCGATCTCCAGCAATGCATCTGCCAGTAAACCCTTCTCATCCGGCGGCACGATCTTGATGGTGGGAATCTCCAGCACCTCCGCGCCCAGCTCCAGCAACTGGCTGGACAACTGGCTCGCCTGCTCACGGGTGCGGGTGACCACGATGCGCTTGCCGAAAAACTGCCGTTTCTCGAACCAGTTCAGCTTTTCGCGCAAGCTCACCACCCCGCCAATCACCGTCACGGCGGGTGCTTTGAAACCTTTTTCATCCACGATATCGGCGATGGTCGCCAATGTGCCCTCGATGGATTCTTGATTGCCACGCGTGCCCCAGCGCACCATGGCCACGGGCGTTTCCTCGTCGGCACCGGCTTTCACCAGTTCGCCGGTGATTTGCCGGATGCGCTCCACACCCATGAGCACGATTTTGGTGCCTTTGTCGGCAGCGAGGTGTTTCCAATCCAACGAAGCCACTTCTTTCGTCGGGTCTTCATGGCCCGTGATCACGGTGAAGCTGGAGCAGTGCTCACGATGCGTCACCGGAATGCCGGCGTACGCAGGCGCGGCGATTCCCGC
>CAZRGY010000425.1:3671-4066 GCA_964599715.1 uncultured Verrucomicrobiota bacterium
GGCACGACTTCAAACGGAACACCTTCCGCCTGCAATTCCTCCGCCTCTTCACCGCCGCGACCGAAGAGATACGGATCACCGCCCTTGAGGCGCACCACAGTCTTGCCCTGCTTGGCGAGCTTCACGAGGAGCTGGTTCATTTCCTCCTGCGGGATGGCATGATCTTTCGCCCGCTTGCCGCCGTAGATGATCTCGGCAGACGCCGGGGCTAGGCGCAGCAAGTCGGTATTCACCAGCGCGTCATAGACAACGACATCCGCGCGCTTGATCAACTCCGCGCCACGCAACGTCAGGAGCCCGGCATCACCAGGACCTGCACCAACCAGATAAACTGTGCCTATCGAACGCATGAAGCCGAGGACTTTAGGGATTCAATGCCCGCGCGGCAAGTGATG
>CAZRGY010000426.1:0-4063 GCA_964599715.1 uncultured Verrucomicrobiota bacterium
TGCTGGCCCGGGTGATGGAGATGATCCGGAAGGATTACGTGGACGGGGAGAAGATTTCCTATGAAGATCTGATCCACGGGGCCTTGCGCGGAATGGTGTCCACCCTGGACCCGCACAGCGAGTTCATGGATGCCTCCAAGTTCAAGGATCTGCAGGATGACACGGAAGGGCAATTTGGCGGGGTTGGAATTGTCATCCAGTCCAAGAACGGTTTTCTGACGGTGGTGGCGCCCATTGAGGACACGCCGGGCTTTGCGGCGGGGATTCTCTCAGGTGACCGAATCGTGGAGATCGGCGGTAAGAATGCGGAGCGGTTGCCGATCTCGGAAGCGGTGAAGCGTTTGCGTGGGGTGCCGGGTACGGAAGTCACGATCAAGATCGCGCGAGAAGGCTGGCTGGAGCCGAAGGAAATCAAGCTGGTGCGGGCTGAGATCAAAGTGGATACGGCCAAGGATTTGAGCGGCAAGCGCGAGTTCAAGCTGCTGGAGGACAACATCGGTTACGTGCGCCTGACGCAGTTCGGTGAGAAGACGGCTGATGAATTGAAGGCGGCACTGGATAAGCAGAAGAAGGAAGGCATGAAGGCTTTGGTGCTGGATCTGCGGGCAAATCCCGGCGGCTTGCTGGATCAGGCAGTGAAAGTGTGTGAACTCTTCCTGCCGCGCGGTCAACTGATTGTCACGACGGAAGGCCGTAACGAAGCGCAGAAATCCTCCTATTCGGCCAAGGGCCCGGGCTATTACAAAGACATCCCCATGGTGGTGCTGGTGAATGGCGGCAGTGCGAGTGCCTCGGAGATCGTGGCGGGTTGTCTGCAAGATGTGCGTCGTGCCCATATCATGGGCGAGCAGACGTTCGGCAAAGGCTCAGTGCAGAGCATCCTGCCGTTGCCGGATGATTCGGCCCTGCGCCTGACCACGGCGAAGTATTACACGCCCAGCCACAAGACCATCCATGAGCAGGGTATCACACCGGACAGCATCGTGCCGATGTCCCTCGAGGACGAGATGAATCTGGCGCGTTTGCGTTCACCAGGTGGTGCTGAGATGCTGGAAGGTGAAGAGAAAGAAAAAGTTCTCAACACCAAGGATGCACAATTGGACCGTGCCATGGATTTACTTAAGGGCATCCTGCTCTACACCGGTCAAGATGGGGCTAAGAAGGTGACGAAGAAAGGTTGAGTCACGCCACCTTACAATGCTCATTCTTGCCCTTGAAACGTCTTGCGATGAGACGAGTGCTGCGGTCGTCCAAGACGAGGTGATTCTAGCGACAGTCGTTTCTTCCCAGATCAAACTCCATGAAGAGTATGGCGGTGTCGTGCCGGAACTGGCCACGCGGGAGCATTTGCGCAATCTCACTCCGGTGGTGAATGAGACGCTGGCCAAGGCGGGGGTGAAGGCGCAGGAATTGACGGCGGTGGCGGCGACGCAGGGGCCGGGTTTACCGAATGCGTTGATGATCGGGTTTCGGGCCACGCAGTCCATGGCTTGGTCGCTGGGATTACCTTTCATCGGGGTGAATCATCACGAAGCGCACCTTTATTCGCCTTGGATCGAGGGGGAACCCTCCCGGGCAAGATTTGACCTCCTGCAACCGAATGTTTCCCTGATCGTCAGTGGTGGGCACACCATGCTGGTGGATGTGCGAGGGGAACTCGACCATAAGGTGCTGGGGGGGACGGTGGATGATGCGGCGGGCGAGTGCTTTGACAAGGTGGCGAAGTTGATCGGTTTACCGTATCCCGGTGGACCGCAGTTGGATAAGTTGGCAGCCCTCGGCGACCCCAAGGCGATCGCTTTCCCGCGTCCGATGATCCATGAGGCGCACGATGACTTCAGTTTTAGTGGGTTAAAGACTTCGGTCCGGTATTTCTTGCGGGATAATCCGAATGTCATCTCGACTGAGACAGGGGTGGCTGACCTTTGTGCCAGTGTTCAGGCGGCGATCGTAGAGGTGCTGGTGACCAAGACTATCCGGGCGACGAAACGTTTGGGCTATCGATGCGTAACCGCTTCTGGTGGGGTGACCTGCAACAGCGGACTGCGCGCGCGCCTGACGGAAGCCTGCTCCCGGCATGGCTTTACCCTGCGGCTGGCAGAGCGTCAGCTCTGCACGGATAACGCCGGGATGGTCGGTATCTTGGCCGCCCGTAAGCTGGCCAAAGGGCGGGGGATCGCCCCCTATGACGCCGAAATCCTTCCCGCCGATTCTCTCGTGTAACTTTTGCCATCCGTCGCCGTCTGAGTTACGTTGGCTTACGGAATAGTCCCATTGCGTTAAATAATTATTGGACAACAACGTCCAAAGGTTAATATTTGAGATTTAGACAGCATGAAGTTGAACCGTAAAGTTGTAGCACTCGCACTGGTCCTCACCTTTTCCGGGGTGGCGGCGGCGGGGATTTTTGATTTTTTTAAGAAGAAGGAGCCGGAGGCCAATTCGGCCAAACCGGTGGTGGCGGCACCAGCGGTCACTACCCCCAAGAAGGAACATAAGAACATCTCCTACGAGAAGGATATCAAACCCATCCTTGAGGAGTATTGTTACGATTGCCATTCAGATGGGACGAAGAAGGGCGGGGTGGCATTGGATGAACCCAATGATGTGTTGTTGCTGCTCAAGGAGCGCAAGCTATGGAACAGCGTGGCCCAGAACTTGGAGCAACGCCTGATGCCGCCGGAGAAGAAAGCGCAACCGACTCAAGAGCAACGTGACTTGGTCTCCGAGTGGGTCAAGAAGGAGATCTTCAAGGCGGACCCGAATAATCCGGATCCAGGCCGCGTGACCATTCGCCGCCTGAACCGTGAGGAGTATAACAATACCATCCGTGACTTGGTGGGGGTTGATTTCGATCCGGCCGAGGGTTTCCCGGCGGATGATACGGGGTATGGCTTCGACAATATCGGTGACGTGCTTTCCCTCTCCCCGATCATGTTGGAGAAGTATATGAACGCGGCGCAGAGGATTCTCGATCAAGCTGTGGTCGTTGGATTGCCCAAGCCGCCCACTGTCAGCTACGGCGCGACTCGCATCGCCGGTGGGACTCCCTTGGGCAACGAAGCCCGAATCCTTGTGTCTAACGGTGAGATGTTCGTGAACCACAAGTTCTTGGCGGATGGCGAGTACGCCATCATCGTGAAAGGCTATGGAGATCAAGGCGGCCCACAACCGGTGAAGATGGCCGTGCGGCTAGGCGGCAAGGATCTGAAGCAGTTCGATGTCAGACAGGTGGCGGATAATCCCGGGACGTTTGAGGTCAAGTTCAATGCCAAAGCCGGTGAAGAGCGGGTGGCGGTGGCGTTCCTGAACGATTTTTACCAGGCTGAGGACAAGAAAACCAAGAAGCGCAAGATCGATACCAACCTTATCATCCGACAGATGGAAGTGGCCGGGCCGATCGATTCGGCGAACCCTATTTTTCCGGAGACACACACCCGCATCTTCTTCAAGAAACCGACAGGTGACGGAGACAAGAAGCAGGTGGCACGGGAGATCGTGCAGAAGTTTACCGATCGTGCCTTCCGCCGCCCGGTCACAAACGATGAACTGGACCGGCTCATGACCATTTACGAGTTGGGCGAGAAGAACAAAGAGCCATTCGAGAAGTCAGTGAAGCTGACTCTGCAAGCAGTGCTGGTCTCACCCCGCTTCCTGTTCCGTGGGGAAATCCAGCCGGAACCGGATAATCCGCAGAAGGCGCATCCGATCAATGAATACGCGCTGGCCTCACGGCTGTCGTACTTCCTGTGGAGCAGCATGCCGGACACGGAGCTGTTCGATTATGCGCGGCGGGGTGAATTGCGCCGTAACCTGGCCTATCAGGTGCAACGGATGTTGCGGGATAACAAAGCGAAGGCCTTGGTGGAGAACTTCGCCGGTCAGTGGCTGATGTTGCGGAACTTGGACATCGTCTCGCCGGATCCGAAGACGTATCCGGATTGGGATGACAGCCTGAAGGGATTGATGCGGAAGGAGACGGAGATGTTCTTCGAACATATCATGCGCGAAGATCGCTCGCTGTTCGATTTCCTCATAGCGGATTACACGTTTGTGAATGAAC
>CAZRGY010000427.1:0-4061 GCA_964599715.1 uncultured Verrucomicrobiota bacterium
CGTGAAGGGGCAGCGCTTTGATGTGAAGGCGTTAGTGGGCGACGCTAAGTTGGCGGAGCGCTATGCGAAAGGCACGCTGGTGCTCTCGCGCCTGTGCCCGGTGGATTATCACCGGTTCCATTTCACGGCGGGCGGGGTGCCATCGGAGACAAAGCTGCTGAACGGGCCGCTTTACTCGGTGAACCCCATCGCGTTGAAGCAACGGCTGGCGTATCTATGGGAGAATCGGCGGTGGCTGACGGTGCTGAAGACGGAGCAATTCGGAGACGTGCTGCTGCTGGAGATCGGCGCGACGAACGTGGGCAGCGCGGTGCAGACGTATCAATCCGGCAAAGCAGTGGTGAAGGGAGATGAGAAGGGGTATTTCAAATTCGGCGGCAGCTCGACCATCACGATCTTTGAGCCGGGCCGGATCAAGCTGGCGGCAGATCTGGTGGAGAATTCGAAGCAATGCCGGGAGCTGTATGCGCGGGTAGGGGATTTGATGGGGCGGAGATAGTGAACGGAACGTCCGACTTCCTTAGTAGAGAATTTGAGCCTCCTAACGTCGGCTGCTACGTATCAGGGGATAACATCTCATTGAATTTGGCGCAGTGGTCTTCATAATCGGGTGCATTCAATCTATGCGCCTGACATCTTTATTTGCCGTTGTCGCTTTGTTGGTTTCGTTTTCTGTCCATGCTGCGGATGAGTATCCGGTTCATCCAGATTCCAAGAAGCAGGAAGGAGTGCCGCAGGGTGAGGTGCTGAAGTTCGAATTCAACAAGAGTAAGGTGTATCCGGGCACGACGCGGGAGTATTGGGTGTATGTGCCGAAGCAGTATGACGGCAAGACGCCGGCGTGCCTGTATGTGAACCAGGACGCAGTGCAGTGGAATGCGCCAACGGTCTTCGACAATCTCATCCATAAGAAGGATATGCCGGTGACGATCGGGGTGTTTGTGCGGCATGGACGGGTGCTGGCGCCGGATGGTAATGCGTTGGACCGGTTCAATCGCAGTTATGAATACGATGGATTGGGCGGGGATTATGCGAAGTTCATCCTGGATGAGCTGTTGCCGGAGGTGGAGAAGAAGAAGGCCTCGGACGGGCGGGCGATTGTGTTGTCCAAGAACGGCAATGACCGGGCGATCGGTGGTTCGAGCAGCGGGGCGGTGTGCGCCTTCACGGCGGCGTGGGAGCGGCCGGATGCGTTCAGCCGCGTGTTCAGTGCCATCGGCACATACGTCGGTTTGCGCGGGGCGGATGAGTATCCGATCTTGGTGCGGAAGTTTGAGCCGAAGCCTTTGCGCGTGTTCCTGCAAGATGGCAGCTATGATTTGAACATCTACGCCGGTGATTGGTGGATCGTGAACCAGGCGATGCAGCGTTCCTTTGCGTTCGCGGGATATGAGCATTCGTTCGTTTGGGGTGAGGGTGGGCATAATGGCAAGCAGGGCACGGCGGTGTTCCCGGATGCGATGCGTTACTTGTGGAAGGGTTGGCCGGAGCCGGTGAAGAAGGGGCAGGGCTCGCCTCAATTGCAGGAGATTCTCATCCCGGGCGAGGAATGGGAAGTGGCGGCGGAGGGTTACAAAGGCACGGAAGGTGTGGCGGTGAATGCTAAGGGTGAGGTGTTCTTCAATGTGCGGCCGAGCAACCAGATCGTGAAGCTGGGGCTGGATGGCAAGACGAGCGTGTATCAGGAGGATTCGCAGAAGGGTGATGGGCAGCGGTTCGGTCCCGATGGGCGGCTGTATGCCGTATCGGGTGAAGGAAAAATCATGGCATATGGCGCGGATGGCAAGGCGACAGTGGTCGCAGAAGGGTTCCGCGGGAATGACCTGACGGTGGCAAACAATGGGAACATCTACGTGACGGAATCGAGCTGGGACAAGATCAGCCCGAGCAAGGTTTGGCTCGTGAAACCAGACGGCACGAAGAAGGTGGTGGATACGGGATTGATTTTCGCGAACGGTATCACGCTCTCGCCGGACCAGTCGTTGCTGTATGTCTCCGATATGAAGACGCGGTGGGTTTACAGCTATCAGGTGAAGGCGGATGGCACGCTGCAGTACAAGCAGAAGTATTACTGGATCCACGAGCCGGATAGCCGCCAGGATGCGGGCTCTGATGGTATGCGGGTGGATCGTGATGGGCGGTTGTATGTGGCCACGGCGATGGGGATTCAGATTTGCGATCAGGCAGGCCGGGTGAACTGCATCATCCAGACGCCGAACGGACGCGTTTCGAACATGGAGTTCGGCGGGGCGAATTTTGATACGTTGTATGCGACGTGCGGTCCGGTGGTCTATAAGCGCAAGCTGAAGGTGCAGGGCTCGCAGAACTGGGCGGCACCGATCAAGCCGAAGGCGCCGAGGCTGTGATTTTTGGCTCGAATTCTTTTCGAGGAGAGTCTAACTTTCTGATCAGTTGCTGGCCGCCACTGGCGGTGTTGGCCCGCAACCGGTCTCATGGAGGATAGAAAACCATCCCTTTCCCTAGCGGTATTGCGTTGGGTGACGCTGTTTGCGCCACCTATCGCATTGATTTTGCTTTGGCTGAGTCCGAGTGTGGCGCGACGGCAGAAGCTGCTGGGGACGGTTGGTATTCCGCTGTATGCCATCCTCTATTTCACGGCGATTTTCTGGGGGTTGCATGTGTGGTTCGGGATTGATCTCTATGAATGGCGGGGCGGGTATAATCCGACCATCACATGGAAGCCCACGCAGACGGATTATGACGCACTGGAAGCCCGATTAAAGCAGCAAGAGGTCGTGGGGATGGCGAGCAATCAGGTTGCGGGTGGGGTGTATTGGACGGGATTTCGTGGGCCGAATCGTAATGGCATCTATGCGGAACAAGCGGTCAATACGGCTTGGACAAACCAAGCGCCTAAGTTGCTGTGGAAGCAGCCGATAGGGGGTGGTTATGCGTCTTTTGCGGTGGCGAATGGACTGGCCTATACCATTGAGCAACGGCGCGCGCTGGAGGTGGTCGTGGCGTATGAGTTGCAGATGGGACGGGAGGTGTGGACGAATTCGTGGGAAGCGCAATTTCAGGAATCAATCGGCGGTGACGGGCCAAGAGCCACGCCGACTTGGGCGGATGGCAGGTTGTACGCACAAGGAGCGAACGGGGAGTTACGCTGTCTGGAGGCAAGGTCAGGAGAGTTGCTGTGGAGGCACGATATCATCAAAGAATTCAACGCGCCGATGCTGGAGTATGGGTGTTCGGTTTCGCCCTTGGTAGTGGAGGATGTGGTGGTGACGTTGCCGGGTGGGACGAACGGGAATTCCATGGTGGCGTTTGACCGGGTGAGCGGAGTTTTGAAATGGAAGAGCGGAGATGACCGGCAGGCGTATGTCTCGCCGATGGTGGTGACCTTGGCGGGCGAGCGGCAGTTGCTGGTGGTGGCGGCGAAACGGGTGATGGGGATAGCGATAAGCGATGGTCGAGTATTATGGGAGTTTCCGTGGGGAGAGCCGTTGATGGGGAGGAATGTGGCGCAGCCGGTGGTGTGGAATGGCAATCGAGTGATGGTGTCAGCGGGGTATTTCGTGGGGTGCACGGCACTGGAAGTGACCCAGACGAAGGGAGTATTCCAAGCACGGGAGCTTTGGCGGAACAAGAACCTGAAGAACAAGTTCAGCAGTTCCATCTATTGGCAGGGATGCATCTATGGACTGGATGAGGAGATTTTGACGTGCATCGACGCGAGCACGGGCGAGCGGAAATGGAAGGACGGACGGTATGGCTATGGTCAGCTCATCTTGACGGATGGGCACCTAATTATCTTGTGTGGGAATGGGGATCTGGCTTTGGTCAAAGCCACGCCGGAAGGGCATCAGGAAGTGGCCCGGATCGCAGCCATCAAAGGCAAGACGTGGAATCATCCGGTCATCGCGGATGGAAAATTGCTCGTCCGGAATCTGTACGAGATGGCTTGTTTCGATCTGATGGTACCGTAATTGCCTTGGTGGCATAGAGCTTGTTATGGGGAGAGAGTTGGGTAAACATTCCGCGAATACCCATTATGAATGACCGAAGCATTTCTCGCCGTAGTGTTTTGAAGGGCAGTG
>CAZRGY010000428.1:0-4027 GCA_964599715.1 uncultured Verrucomicrobiota bacterium
AAGTCGGTTATGTGGCAGCATCCGGCGGCAACGACGCCGTTGCAGTTGAAGACGGATAATCTGCGGCAGGTCCGATTCGGCAAGGCTGAGAAACCACCCGTCGCCGCCAACATGACTTGCCGCCTGATGTTCGACAATGGCGACGAAGTCTTCGGCAACCTGGTGCAGATGGATGCAGAGACGGTGGAGCTGGACACGGCCTTTGCGGGACGACTCAAGGCGCCGCGGGCTTCGGTGCAATCGATCCGCTTCCTATGGAAGGGATTCATCCCGACTTACGAAGGGCCGACCAGTCCGGAAGGATGGGCGATCTCCCCGAGCAAGGATATTTGGCGTTATGAAGATGGGGCGTTCTTTTCCACGGCGGTGGGTTCGCTCGGCCGGGATGTGAACCTGCCGGGCAAGGCGCGCATCTCATTCGATATCGCGTGGACGGGGCAGCTCAGTCTGGCGTTGGCGATCTATACGGATTCCATCGAGCGGTTCGATTTCGGGGCGTCCTCCTACATGTTCTACATCGGTTCGGGTTATGTGAATGTGCAGCGGGTGCAATCCGGTGTCGGCACGACGCATATCGGCCAGGCGCAAGTGAACTCGATGCGCGAGCGCAACAAGGCGCGGATGGAATTCCGGGTGAATCGTGACACGTCGACCATCGCGTTGTATGTGGATGGCGAGTTCATCACGCAATGGCGGGATCAGGGTGGTTTTGTGGCCAAGGGCACAGGCATATGTTTCTTCTCCCAGCGCATGGGGCCGATGATGCGACTGACCAATGTGCGCGTGGCGGAGTGGGATGGGCGGGATGAAGCGCAGATGCCGGAAGCCAAGCCTGAAGGCGTGCAGGTGCTCTATCTGGTGAACAGCGACCAGGCGGAGGGTGAACTGCAGGGCGTGCAGGCGGGTAAGGCCAATGTGAAAACGGATTTTGCCGCCTTGAAGATACCGGTGGAGCGCATCACGGACATCTATATGCGGCCGGGTCAGCCGATGACGAATGTACTGGCTGGTGAGGTTCGAGCAGTCTTTGCCGGTGGCGGTAGTGTGACGTTCACCATCGACAAGTGGAGTCAGGATGAGGTGTCGGGCCATAACCGGAATTTCGGCAGGGTGTCACTGAAGACGGCCTGGGTGCGGCGATTGCAATTCAATCTGAACCGGGCGCAGGAACTGGAAGAGAGTGGATTTTTGCGGAAGGATAATCCTTGGGTGGATGAATAAAGATGCGATTTCAGTCACATAGCCGGGAATGGAAATTGGGAAACGTCCAACATTCAACGTTCAACTTCCAACGTCGAAAGGGGAAGAGCGTGTCATGGAAGGTTGGTGCGCTTTTGTGCATCGCGATAGTGTGTATGAGCGTTGCTTTGCGGGCGGCGGAGGTGGCGATGGAGCCGAATCTGCTGACGCTGAAGAACGGAGATGTCTTGCGTGGCAAGATGGTCTCCTTTGATCCCGGCAGCGGACTGGGCTGGACGCGCAGTGACAGCATCGGGACGATGCTTTTTGAAGCGGCCAAGGTGCAGACCATCGAATTGGGACCGGTGAAATCCGTGGCGGTGAGCGGGACGATGCCAGCGCGTGTGCGACTGGCGAACGGAGACACGCTGGACGGTAACATCATGGCCCTGGAGACGAATGCTCTGAAGTTCGATTCCATCTGTGCCGGTCCGATCACGATCCCCCGGGAGCTGTTGCGCTCTATCGCTCCGCAGTCGGCGGATCTGAAGACGGTGTTTGACGGGATCACGGGAACGAATGGCTGGACGTTCGCGGATGTGACCAGCGCGGGTGAGGATGCGGGGTATTGGAGCTATCAACCGGGGGCGTTCGTGGCCACGAAGTCGGCTTCCGTGGCGCGCGATTTGAAATTGCCGGATCAGGTGACGATGGAGTTCGATGTGTCGTGGCGCGGCACGTTGAATCTGGCGATCGCTGTTTACACGGATTCCCTGACGCCGATCAGTTTGCGCGCGAAAGAAGATGAGCCGCCGTTCGCGGCTTTTTACAGCCTGCAGATCAACACGCATTCGGTGAACCTGTTGTATGTGAGCCAGCCGGAGCCTTTGAGAAACTTGGGGCAAATCATCGCGCCGATTTTGGGGCAAAAGAACGAGGCGCACATCACGATCCATGCGAGCAAGGAACGTCGGCTATTGACGCTCTTGATCGATGGAGTGCTGGTGAAGGAATGGTCTTCCGGTGTGCCGGCGGCGCAAGGCAGCGGGGTGCGTTTTGTGCATCAGGGTCAGGGCAGCATCCAAATGAGCAACCTGCGGGTGCGTGAGTGGGATGGGCGATTGGACGAGGTGAGCCCCACGGCTCACGTGGGACCGGATGAAGCCGTGATCACGGTGTCCGGCGAAAAACTGGTGGGCAAGCTGGAGGGCTATGATCCGGCCGAGCTGCAATTGCTGACCGGTCAGACGCCGTTCAAGGTCGGCCTGAAGCGGGTGCAGCGGATCGAGTTCAGCCCGGTGAAGGTGCCAGCCGCAGCGCCGGTGACGAATGGACGGCTCGCCCGCGCGAAACTGGCAAATGGCGGTGTGCTTACTTTTGTGCTGCGCTCTTGGAAGGATGGACAGGCCACCGTCGTGCTGCCAGGCATCGGCGAGGTGGTCATCAAGACGGAGCTGTTGCAGCAGCTGGAGTTTCTGGATGAACCGGCCAAATCAGGCGGTTAACTAAGGCCAGAGGAGACTGCTGAATTTTTTCTGCAAGGCAGGCTTCAGCTTAGGGTATTCCTTCGCACGGAAGTTTGCCCAATCAATGGTGGAGCCGAGGCGTTTGCCATCTGGCGCGCAGACCCAGAGACGCACGGGAATTCGTCCTTCGCTAAGGCGCGGGTGTTCCTTGAGTGCGAAGCAGTCGGTGATCTTCACCTGCACCTCAGGCAGGATGGGCCACTCGGTGTTCTTGTCGTCATCTTCCACGTACTGGAGTTTGACGGGTTTGCCTTCGCCCCAAGGCATGGTGACAGGCGCGAGTTCATTGAGCCAATCCCACTGACCTTTTGGCAAGTGCTTCAGGAAAGCATCGCGGAGATTGGTAGCCTGCGCTTCCTTCGTCAAAGTCAGGCCGGAGAAGGCGGCGGTCAGGCAGTCTAGAATGGCGGCCTCATCGAACGGTTTCAGCTCCAACTCAGGCTGGATGCTGCAGATCAGGTTCACGCGATTGATCAACTGCTTGATCTCGTGATTGAAGAGCGGGAGCTCGAACCAGTTCTTGCGGGCGGCTTCGGCGAGGCAACGGCCTGATGCCTCGGGCTCGACTTCGCGCTGGTGCTCGTGATGGATGACGAGGTCTTGAAAGCGCACAAGCTTCACCGCGGCGACGCGCTTGTGGCCGCGGTCGTAGAGGTGCTCCACCTTCGTGAGCAACTGTTCCGGAAAAGTCTCCGCGAGCCACTCGGGTTTGACGTGGGTGGCCATGCCGAGCAGGGTCATGTGCCCGGTGCGGCCGCTGACTTCACGGATGGTGGCGACGACAAAGAGCGAGGCTTGTTGCACCACACTCTCGCGCATGAGCGTGCCGGTGCGGCCTTCGGTGAGATCGCATTCGAGCGTGCCCTTATCGCGACGGATGCAAAGCTGGTCGATGAAGCCGGTCATCAGGCAGCGTTGCAGGGAGGTGTCGTCGGTTTTAGGCGGCGCTTCGTCGGGGGAGATCTCGTGGAATTTCTGACGGCGACAGATCTCGACGAACTGCAAGTAGGTCTGCTCGATCTCGCGGGCGGAGCGGGCGTTGATGCCGTAGCGGCGGCACAGGTCGATATTGAAACCGTTCTTGCGCGCGAATTGATAGGCACGCATCAGCGTGAAGAAATCGGAGTCCTGGCTGCCTTCAAAGAGTTCACGATTCTCCGCGATGTGTTTCTCATCGCGACCGATGCGGGTGAGCAGGTCGCGTCCACTGACGAGCGCGGCGCACAAGGCGGCTGCGGAGACACAGCCGCGCTTCTGGGCTTCCACCAGCATGCGCGAGTAGCGCGGGTGCATGGGCAGGCGCATCATCTGGCGGCCGATGG
>CAZRGY010000429.1:0-3982 GCA_964599715.1 uncultured Verrucomicrobiota bacterium
TCGTCCCCTTGCGCCCCATCAACATCCTCGGCCTCGGCGGACTCCGCATCCTGCTGGCCAACGATGCGCCCACCGCCTGCCGTCACGAAGCCCCGCCTGCCTGGAACGCTCCTGAACTGGAAAGCCTCGCCCAGCTTGTAGCCGATATTGAGCGTCAAGGCAGCGGTGTGGTCATGACCATGGGCAAAGGGGGCGTGGGCAAGACCACCGTCGCCGCCGCCATCGCCGTCATGCTCGCCCGGCGCGGCCATGCCGTGCATCTCAGCACCACCGATCCCGCCGCCCATGTCGCCCAGACCCTCGCCGGTCAGGTCGCGGGACTCACCCTGAGCAAGATCGACCCCGCCACCGAGACCGCCGCGTATCAGGCGGAAGTCATGCAGGCGCAAGGTGCCCAGATGGACGCCGCCGGTCGCGCCTTGCTGGAGGAAGACCTGCGCTCACCCTGCACCGAGGAGATCGCCGTGTTCCGCGCCTTCGCCCGTGAAGTGGATCAAGGCACCCAACGCTTCGTGATCTTGGACACCGCCCCCACCGGCCACACCTTGCTCCTGCTGGACGCGAGCGAATCTTATCACCGTGAATTGCAACGCCAGACCCGCAGCACCCAGCCCGAAGCCGTCCTGCGACTGCTCGAACGCCTGCGCGATCCCGCTTTCACCCGCATTCTCCTCGTGACCTTGCCCGAGGCGACCCCCGTGCATGAAGCCGCCGCCTTGCAGGAAGATTTGCGCCGCGCCCATATCGAACCCTTCGCGTGGGTCATCAATCAAAGCCTGCTCAACAGCGGCTCCTGCGACCCCTTGCTCCAGCGCCGCGAACAGGCCGAACAACGTTACCTCAGCGAAGTAGTGTCTGTCCACGCCACCCGCACTGCCTGGCTCCCCTGGCAGGCCGAAGAACCCACCGGCCCGGACGCCCTCGCACGACTGGCCGCCTCCAGCCTCTCAACTCCTATTGCCGTATGACGACTTACCTTTACGAAACCATTCCCACCCAGGCCGGTGAAAAACCCAAGTTCTTCGAACTCAAGCAAAGCATGAAGGACGCCCCGCTCACGCACCATCCTGAGACTGGCGAACCCATCCGGCGCGTGATCCTTGGCGGCTGGGGCCTGACCAGCAAGATGACCGCCAGCGGCAGTCAATCCGGCGGCAACGGCGGCTGCGGATGTGGCCCCAGCGGCTGCTGCTGATACGTAGGGAGGACGAGGCTCAATCCCGCTTCTTCCCCTTCTTCTCGTAGTAAGCCTGTATCTCTTTCTGCGTCGCATCCGGATAATCCGTAGCGAACGCCATCAACCCCAGATCCATCAACGTCGCATACACCGTCTTGTCATCCGTATAGGGCAACGCCTGAAAAAGAATCTTTCGGGCGCGCAATTCCTTGCCGAGTTCCAAAATGAAATCATTCGAGAGCGTGAACGGATTCGGATTCGTCTTGTCCGTGTTCAAGCGGATGTGGATCTGCACCTGCGTGATGCCCGCAAAATTCTCCTCTTTCAACTTCTCCACCCGCGCCCGCAACGTCTTCTCATCCCCACCCATCCACAGCAGCGTGTCGGACTGCGGCACCTAAGATTTCCATTCGCGGATGATCTCCGGCTTGGGTGAGGCCAGCACCACTTGCGCCGAAACCTTCGCCGCGTTCACCTCATCCGCCAGCTTCTTCAAATCCACCTGTTTGATGTCCAGATACAGATGCCGATCCGGCTTGCCCTGCATCGCCTGAAAAACCTCCGAAATGCGCTTCACCTTGCGCCCCTTGAAATCCTCCCCATGCCACGCCCCCACATCCAGCTTGGACAACTCCTCAAACGTCACATGCTCCACGCCCTTCTTCTGCAACTCTGCATCCGCGCCTTTCACCACCCGTTTGAAATTCGCATCATGAAACGCCACGATCACCCCATCCTTCGTCGTGCGGATATCCGCCTCCGGATACGTCCCGAGCTTCCACCCCAGCTCAAACGCCTCGATCGTATTCTCCGGCGCCAGCACCCCCGCCCCCCGATGGCTCTGGAGGATGAACTTCTCCCGCGGAATATGCCCCGTCACATTCCACTCACTTTCCGTCTTCAGTTCCGTCGCCCAACCATTTAACGTGGACAACAGCGCCAAAGCCAAAACCCAAGCTTGTTTCTTCATGATGGAATTCCGTTAAGCAAATATCGTAGCAGCCAGAATTTACGCTACGGGAACAACCGTTCCCTCATCTCTGCACTCAGCGCTGAGGCATACTCGCTGATCTCAAAGACCTCCACCCATTCAATCTTCCCGATAGCCGCCTCCCCATACTTCGCCACCATCTGTGACTGGTATTTCTGTGCCAGATGGCGCGCGCGGTCATGGTAGAAATCATAGACCGTCTGCCATCTCGCCATCGGATCCTTAGGCACGGAATCAACTTCTTGGCGATTATACGGCAGCCACTCGAAGAGCTGGGATTCATGCGCGGCAAGCATCGCGAGAATCTTGTCGAGGTGTGGCGTCACATCCACCACTGCATCCACCTGAAACGGATATGGCTTTGTGAAATGGTCATACAGGTAGGCCACCACGGGATCACGCCGTAACGCCGGCACGTCAGGCACCACCAGCGGCACCGTGACCAGATAGGAAGCATCCCGCACCGCATGCCCCACAGCCCGGTGATCCGGATGATAATCATCTGGGCGATGCGTCAGCACCAAGTCCGGTGCGAACGTGCGTATCTCGCGGATGATCCGCTCACGCAGCTCCAGCGTGGGTTGCAGAAAGCCATCAGAGAAATACCAAGTCTCATGCTCTGCCCCGATGACTTTCGCCGCCGCCGCTGCTTCTTTCCTCCGCCGGGCGATCAACGCCTCGCGCTTCATCGCGTGATGCCCCGAGCCGCCATCCGTCACGGACACCATCTTCACCGTGTGACCCAGCGCACGATACACGCACGCCAATCCGCCCGCGCGAAACTCCGCATCATCCGGATGCGCTCCCAAGATCAATAACTTCAGCGGCTGTTCACTCATAAACTCAATCCATCCCCAGCGGGAGTGACACCGCACTGCCCTCATCTGCCGCGATGAGGCCGGCCTCCAATATCTCCTGCGCATCCCGCGCCAACCGGTCCTGGCAGAGCGGATGAAACTCTTCGCCCGACTTCAGGCAATGCACGAAATGCGCCGTGGCATTTCGCAAGTGCTTCGGCGGTCTGGGCACCTTCACGGCCTTGCCATTAGGTTCCTTCTCCGTGGCGAGCAGGAGTCGGCCTTCCGCACCCGGCTCCACCATGATGGTTCCCTTCGTCCCGTAGATCACCACCACGTATGAAGTCATGTAACCGACCTGCGTCCAAGAGGCCTCAGCCGTGGAGAGCGCGTCTGGATATTGCATGAGCAGCACCGCATTGTCCTCCAGTGTGATGTCCTCCTTGCACAAACGCCCGCTCATCGCCGTCACGCGACTGGGCATGCCGAGGAACCACCGCGAGAGCGCCGCGCCATAGCAGCAATAATCGATGAGCGCTCCGGCGCCATTCAGCTCCGCGTCGTAAAGCCATTCACAGAAGAACGGCGAGGCTCCCATCTCCCGCGGACCACAATGTGCCGCGCGATACTTCGTCTGCCACACCCGTCCGATGGTTCCCTGCGCCACCAGTTTGCTCGCCTGCTGCAATTGCGGCCACCACGCGAACGGCCAGTTCACCATGAGACGCGTCTTATTGTTCCGCGCGGCCGCGATCATCTCATCCGCGCCGGACAAAGTCGCTGCCATCGGCTTCTCGATGAGCACATGAAGCCCTGCATCCGCTGCGAGGATCGTCGCGATCTCGCCTCCGGCATTATCGCCATATACCAGCACCGCATCCAGCTTCTCATCGCCCAGCAGACTTTCCATGTCCTCATAGGCAGCACAGCCGTATTCCTTCACTGCGCGTTCCCGCAGCGGCTCGTTCTCATCGACCACCGCGACGAGCACGGCATCGCGGTTGCCCTTCAAGTCTT
>CAZRGY010000430.1:0-3965 GCA_964599715.1 uncultured Verrucomicrobiota bacterium
CCCCGTGGCGTCCGTGATGATATCGTTACCCCAGTAATCGAACACCCGCCCGTGCGGATTCGCAAAGCCGTAGGAGACATAGATCTCGAACTTGCCCGTGCGCGGTTCGAAGCGATAGATGGCCCCGTCATTGTTCCGCACCGGACCATCGGCCGTTTCCAGTTGGGAGCGATGGAACACACCGTCGCTCAGATAGATCGCGCCGCCCGGTTCATGGCAGATGGCATTGGCCGTATGATGCGAATCCGCCGAGTCCAGGCCCATCAGCACGCGCTCGATGGAGTCCGCCTTGTTGTCGCCATCCGTATCCCGCACGAACCACAGGTCCGGTGCCTGCATGAGCAAGACCCCGTCCTTGTAGAACTGGAAGCCGGTCGGGCAGTTCAAGCCCTCGATGAACGTGGTGCATTTGTCCGCCTTGCCGTCGCCATCCGTGTCTTCGAAGATGAGCAAGCTGTCGCCCTTCGGTGAGGTGGGCGTGCGCTCCGGGTAGTTCAGCCACGCGGCCACCCACAGGCGGCCCTTGGTATCCCAGTTCATCTGCACGGGATACACCAGCTCCGGGAACTGCTCCTCGCTGGCGAAGAGATTCACCTTCATGCCCGAGTGCACCTTCATCTTGCCGATCGCTTCCTCACCACCGAGGAAAGTGTAAGTGCCATCCGGGTTGGTGCCGGGCTTGTTCGATTTCACTTCGGTGACCGGTGGCAGGTTGGAATCGTCCACTTTCAAGTCGCCGCCCTTAGCCACTGCCCAGACCCGCTTTTCGCGGTTCGCCGTCAAGACATCACGCTGGGCCATCTCCTGCTGCATCACCTCATAGTTGGTGATCTTTGCCGCACCTTTCGGGGATTCATAAGCCATCTTGGAGCGGCCACCATAGACATTGTAACCATCCACGGTGCGATACCGCGCATGCCACTGCGTATTTTTATCGATGATCGCCGCGCGCAGTTTCTCGAAGTTGCCCGCCGGGGCCTTCTCACCGAAGACCGCCTGGAACTGGATCGGGGCCAGCGCCTTGTTACCGGCCGAGGTGAGGTGCAACCCGTTCACCGTGAGCGAAGCGTCTTTCTTGCCCAGTCCGGCATAAAGCTCCAGCGAGGGATGGAACAGGTCCACGAACTGCACATCATTGGCCTTGGCCACCTCGGCCATGGCAGCCGTGTAATTCTCCAGGTTCGTGTTGTTCGCCGCCGGATCGGGGAAATTCGGGTCGCGATGTTTTTCATTCGCGATGGGTGAGAACAACACGATGCGCGGATTGCCCCTGCCGGAATAGTTCTTCGCCTTCGTCTCCTTCAGGAACAGGCCCAACTCGGCCTTGAACTGTTCGAGCCCGTTGTAGCCCTTGAACGATTCATTGAAACCGAAGTAGGCGAAGATGACATCCGCCTGCACCTTGGTGAGCCATTCATCTGGCGTGCCGAAGTTTGCCGAACGGCTGCGCGTCATCACCTCGTCTCCGGCGACGGCGAGGTTGCGGATCACCAGGTCATGCTTCGGCAGCTTCGCATGGATGAGCGTCTCGAAATAGGCGTCATGCTGCATCCGGTCCGGCAGGGTGTTGCCGATGATGGCGATGTGCTCGCCGGGTTTGAGTTCCAGTTTGGACGGTTGCTGGGCATGGGCGAAGACCACACTCAACAACGTCAGGGCAGCGACAAAGAGACGTTGATGCATAATCGTTTTCACGGACTGATGTAGTGAGCCTAGCAAAGCCGCAAAAAGCCCACGATTCAATGAGGAAAAGTAGGACGAAACCCGTCCGACAGGGATTCAGTAAATTATTTTCGAGAGATTTGCCACGGAACGGCGTCCAAACCGGGTGGCGAGCCAGTCCTAACGCTGCTGGACAAGGCGTTCAGCAGGGTGATTCTCGCCGTTGTGTCCGTGCCTGATTGCCATTAAACTTGTTTTGAAATGCGTCTGAAGATCGTCCAGCGAATCGCTTACGTCACTGCCTTTGCGGCAGTTACACTCATTTGGGCCGGTTGCTCGCCGCCTACAGAAGAGGCCACCAGTGCCAAGATGCCGCCACCAGCCCCAGCCGCGGAGAGTGCGGTGGATTCCACTGATCCCGCCCCGGGCACCACGAACATCTATGAGGTGAAGGGTGTCATCCAGGAGATCCGCCCTAATGGCCGTACCGCCATCATCAAGCACGAGGAAGTGCCGGGCTACATGCCCGCCATGACCATGCCCTTGAGCGTGAAGACCACCAATGATCTGGCCGGGGTGAAAGCCGGGGACAAAGTCTCCTTCCGCATGCTGGTGACCCATGATGATGGCTGGATCGACCAGGTTCAGGTGCTGGGCAACGCCGACATGCCGCCCGTGCCACCGCCCACCACCCGGCTCGTGCGCAATGTGGACATGCTGGGGATCGGAGACACGCTGCCGAACTATCCTTTCGTCAACGAACTGGGCAAGGACATCAAGACGGATGACTTTCGCGGCAAGGCCGTGGCGCTGACTTTCATCTTCACGCGTTGTCCGTTCCCGAACTTCTGCCCGCGCCTGACCAAGAATTTCGAGGATGCCTACAAGGCCATGGAAGCCGATGAAAAGGGCCCCAAGAATTATCATCTGCTGAGCCTGTCCTTCGATGTGCAGTTCGATACACCGCCCGTCTTGCGTGCCTATGCACAGCGCGCGCATTACAATCCCCAGAAGTGGAGCTTTCTTACCGGCGCACTCATCGAGGTGGATGATATCACCGAGCGTTTCGGCCTGGTCTTTAATCGCGAGGAAGGCACCTTCAACTTCGATCACAATGGCCGCACCGTGGTGCTCGATACGCGCGGTCGCGTGCACGCCATCTTCATCGGTAACGAATGGAAGGCGGAAGACCTCGTCGCGAAACTGAAGGAAGCCGCGCTGGTCCCGACAACGGGTGAAGCACCGCCCCCGCCGAAACAAGTTAACGCTGCCGAGTAAACAGATTCCCCGGCAGGCGCTTAACGATCTTCTTCATCTCGAGCCCGAAGAGGGTCGCGCCCACGGCGGAAGCGGGCAGGCCGCTGCCGCGGATGACCTCGTCCATGCTCGTCTCGCTGCCTTTGTTGAAGGCATCGAGCACGCGGGATTCATTGTCCGAGAGTGCCAGTGAGGGCAGTTCACCGGTCTCGGCGGGTGAGGGTGGACGGTTCGTGGTGGGGAAGAGATACTCGAACTCGCTCAAGACATCCTCTGCACTCTCGCAAAGTTTCGCGCCCTTTTTGATCAGCTCGTGACAGCCCTTGCTGCGTGGCGAATCGATGCGGCCCGGCACGGCAAAGACCTGCCGTCCTTCATCCACCGCCATGCGCGCGGTGATGAGCGCCCCGCTGGAAAGATTCGCCTCTACCACGATGGTGCCCAAGGTCATGCCCGCCACGATGCGGTTGCGGATGGGAAAGGTCTGCTTGTCCGCCGGGCGGTTGAACGGAAACTGCGTCATGAGCGCGCCGTTCTCGGAGATGCGCTGAAACAGTTGCGCGTTCTCCGTGGGGAACACGATGTTGATGCCTGTGCCCAGCACCGCGATGGTCCGGCCCTTGGCGCTCAAGGCGCCCTGATGCGCGCTGGTATCGATGCCGCGCGCGCCACCGCTCACCACCGTCACGCCCACATAGGCGAGCTGGTAGCCGAACTTGCGCGCGGTTTCCTGCCCGTAATTCGTGGTCATGCGCGAGCCGACGATGGCCACGGAATGGCGGTCCTTCTCCAGCAAGGCACCTTTCACATACAGCACGATCGGGGGATCGTAGATCTCGCGGAGGTGGGCAGGATAGACGGCGTCCTCCTTCGTCACCACGTGGCAGCCGAATTCGGTGATGCGCCGGAGTTCGCCGCTCAGGTCCACGGTGCTTTCCCAGGCGGAGATGCTGTCGGCGATCTCGGGGCCGATGCCGTTCACGCGCATGAGCTGGTCCCTGTTCGCGCCGAGGATGGCCGGGGCCTCGCCGAAATGATCCAGCAAC
>CAZRGY010000431.1:0-3963 GCA_964599715.1 uncultured Verrucomicrobiota bacterium
TCTTCTCCACGCCATGCACAATCAACTATCTCAAAGTACGGCATACTTCTGCCCAGACACTATAGCTGCGTGAAGAGCAGCGAAGGGTTGAAAAAGGAGGTGTGCTTGTCCCCAAAACGCGGGTTACGCGGTGAGGCGCAGAGCCGCAGTGTTGTGGCCGCAGGATGAACAACAACCGAAACAACAAGGAAGGAGACAAACACATGAAGACGGATAAATACTTGGGACTGGATGTCCATAAAGATACCATCGTGGTGGCGATCGCGGACGCCGGCCGCGCCGGAGAGGTCCGGCTCTACGGGACGATCCCCAACGACCTGCACGCGTTGGAGCGCCTGATGGCCAAAGTCGGAGGCGAGGGCGTACGGCTGCACCTGGCCTATGAGGCCGGGCCGACCGGTTACGTGATCTACCGCTGGTGCCAGCGCCGCGACCTGCCGTGCATCGTGGTCGCTCCTTCGAAGACCCCGCAACAAAAGGGCGTGCGTCAGAAGACGGACAAGCGCGATGCGGTGCAACTGGCCCGGCTGCACCGGGCCGGGGAACTGACCGCGATCCACGTGCCCAACGAGGCGGACGAAGCGATCCGGGATTTGACGCGGACTCGTAGCGACGCGGTCGCGGATCTGCGCCGGGCCAAGCAGCGGCTCAAGGGGTTCCTCCTTCGCCACGGCTACCGTTACAAGGGCAAGGCCAACTGGTCGGACGCCCATCAACGCTACCTGCGGGAACTGGTACTGCCCTCGCCGGTCTTGAAGGCCGTTCTTGAGGAATACCTCCTGGCCATCAACCATACGACCGAGCGGGTGGAAAGACTGGAGGCGTTGATCGAGGTCCAGGCGCCCGCGTGGCGGTTCTACCCGGCAGTGCAGGCGCTCATGTGTTACCGTGGCATCAAACTGATCGCGGCCACCGTGCTGGTTTCCGAGATCGGCGACATCCACCGCTTTCGGCACCCACGGCAGTTGATGGGCTTCCTTGGGCTCGTGCCCACGGAGGACTCCTCCGGTGGCACCCGCCGGGTCGGCTCCATCACCAAGACCGGCAATGCCCATGCGCGGTGGATCCTCATCGAGATTGTGCAACACGCGTTCCTGCCTCCGAAGGTCTCTTCGCACCTTGCGCTCCGCCAGCAAGGCCAGCCGGGGACCTATCGGGAGCTCGCCTGGAAGACGCAGGTCAGGTTGCACCGCCGCGCATGGCATCTGCTCGGCCGGGGGCTGATGCGGCAGAAGGTCACCGTGGCCCTGGCCCGGGAGATGTGCGGCTTTGTCTGGGATCTGCTCCGGCGCGTGCCGGCCCCCGCGGTGTGACCAGCGCATGAATCTTGTTCTTTGAGAGAGCCGTCGAGGGGCGGCAGTTGTCAGGGTCCGGGCGCCGAGCCCATGCACGAGAAATCGTTACGGACGGCCGCGGTCTTTACCGCGCGCTTATGTCCGAGCCTAGAAGGAAGCGGGCAAGACGCACCAGTGAACTGCGGAACCAATCCGCGAAGATCAGCACGATCACGGTATCCTTATACCTGATACGCATAAACGCACGCGTTTAGAGCAGTCAGCCTGCCCGGACCCTGTCCCCTGCCGCCCCTCGGACGGAATCCTCAAAACCGCAGCCACTCGCCGCGGAAAGCCACTGCATTTTTTTTCTTGTATTATCGCAGCTAGATCAACGATTACCGGTCAGCCACGCGGGCCGAGCAAGGACGGAGTTTCGGATGCGGAAAA
This sequence comes from uncultured Verrucomicrobiota bacterium, assembly GCA_964599715.1. Classification (GTDB taxonomy): domain Bacteria; phylum Verrucomicrobiota; class Verrucomicrobiia; order Limisphaerales; family JAEYXS01; genus JAEYXS01. The sequence goes on from CAZRGY010000431.1 coordinate 1,725, forward strand.
ATCGCTCGAAGACGGACGGCTGCCCGCGTTGTGCTGCACTGGCTGGTTCGGTCTGTTTTCACAACGTGCCGCCAATCCAAAAGTGGAACGCTACACCAATATAAAGGACCCAGACGACACAAGCCGCGCCAAAGAATACCGTCGTAGCTAGCGCAAGAAAGACTGAGGCAATCGGCTTCATCCTATATTTTTTAACGACCGTCGCGCCAGCAATCACAGGAAAAACAAGCAACGCCCACTCAGCGCCGAGCCACATCTCTTTTCCATCTGCCTTCGCACGGACGTAGAGCCAGTCCATGGCACACCACGTAATCATGAACGAGAGAAAGATCACGAGAAGGACGAGCCATACTTTCATCTTACCGAACGGTTGAGGTCAGACACGGCGGCGCGCAGCGCCGACGTTGTCTGTGCCGACTGGATCGCCCTTCTTCTTGTTCGAGTAAGTCGCGAGCTGGCCTCCACCCATGCAGATGACCTCTTCTGAATCGTGCTGTGTGCGCCAAGACTCATAGCCACACGATAGATTCAGGAACTCCAAGGATACGCCGCCTTCAAATCCAACGATCAAATCGGATGTCCGATCAGCAACCCGGATGGCTTCGATCTTCCTTGCTCCGACGGCCAGCTGGACTCGCGCGCCGGCATCAACCGGCGAAGGCAGGCCAAAGGCGTGACCATGATCTTCCGAGGTAACGCCGACTCCATCGGAGGTGACCAGCCTCCACCCGGACTCGGTGCCAATCCACCCGCCGTCAGAAAAGGTGAAAGACCAGGTGTAGTCCTGCTTCGCGGCATCTTTCAGCCGCTTCCCGACAAGCCATGTGAGATTGGGCGCCATTTCTTCCGGCGATCGATGAAGCTCAGACACCCCGCTGGAGACCTCCGAACTCAATGGTCTTCTCGTAAACGCTGCGCGTCATCGGGGTTGTCTGTAGCGCCTGGTTGAACCAAGCCGCTGCGCGGCGGCGGTGTGCGGAAGCGGTAGGGGATGCGGACGGCACGGATAAGACGGTGGGTGAAGGAGCGCGGGCAGACAAGTCTGGAGGGGTTATGTCATCACATAAATCCACCAAGAAGAACGCCGCGAAGGTGGCGTTCAATGACTGCGATTCGCTGCTCCGTTTTGCGGAGACGCTTAAACTGCGCTCGCTCGCGTCCACGACGCAGGAGGAGTACCTGCGTTACGTGCGCAAACTTGCCGATCGCGTGAAGCGCGATCCGGCGGATCTGGAGGAAGCGCAGCTGCGCGCCCACCTGCTTCACCTCAAGGACGGTATGGATGGTCACGGCTATTCGGCCTCATCGATGCGCACCGCCATTGCGGCCTTCTCCGCGTTCTACAACCTGCATCTGGGCCACGACTGGAAGCTGTTCAGACTGGTGCGCTCGCCCTCACCCCAGACCTTACCGGCCGTGCTGACACGGGCAGAGGTCGCCCGGCTCTTCAGGGTGATTCGCGAGCCGCGGTTTCGCACCATCCTTCGGCTCATCTACGCGTGCGGACTGCGCGTCTCCGAGGCGACCGCTTTGGAGGTGACCCAGATCAAGCGGGACGGGCCGCGGCTGCATTTGCGTAAGACCAAGTTCAGCAAGGAGCGCCTGGTGCCGTTGCCCGCGTGGGCGTACGCCGAGCTGCGCGACTACTGGAGAACGCATCGCCACCCCCGCTGGGTCTTCCCCGGCGTCGGCCGGGGCTGGAGGGAGACGCCTGGGGGTATTGCGCGCCTGGCCACCGCGGGCGAGCCCATGGGCGTGGGCTCGATCCAGCACTGCGTCCGACTGGCCCGCGCCGATGCCCGGCTCCCGGAATCGACGCACGTGCACACGCTGCGGCATTCGTACGCGACACATCTGCTCGAAGAAGGAGTCTCCATTCGCCTGATCTCCGCGTACCTCGGACACAGTTCCCTGGAAACAACGCTCATTTATACGCATCTGACTGCGGTCAATGAGGCGGGCGCCCGCACCGCGTTGGAGAAGCTTCGGCCGGACGACTCGACCGCGTAGTTCCCGGATCACACCCGGTTCACTCCGCCGATGTCCCGCCTGGCCGACTGGCTGGTCGGGCAGGCGCCCAGGTGGCTGCGGGGCGAGCACGGACCGCTCGCTCCGCGGCAACGGCGCGCCCTGCTCGCGATCCAGCGTTGCCGCACGCCTGAGTTGGGCGGGCGCGTCTACGCGTGCACCGATTGCGGGAAACACGACTTCGCGTACCACAGTTGCCACCACCGCGCGT
>CAZRGY010000432.1:0-3961 GCA_964599715.1 uncultured Verrucomicrobiota bacterium
TTTCTCCACCATCACATGCACGCCAGCGTTGATGGCGGTGATACCAAGCGAGGTATGCTGGTAATGCGGCGTGGCGATAAGCACGGCATCAATCTTGCCGGACTTGATGAGCGCTTCGCCGTCCCCGAAGACTTCCACGCCCTTGGCCTTGTAGGCATCCAGTTTACCCGGGGAGGTGCTGCACACCGCCACCAGTTCTGCCCGTTTCACTTTGCCCGCCAGCAAGTAATCTGCGTGATACTTGCCCATGTTCCCCATGCCGATGATGCCTACACGAACTTTGCTCATGATCTAAAAATTCAGAGATTCAGTTGAGCGGCCAGTATCGCTGCCCATGAAAAAGCGGGGCAAGTTCAATCTCAAGCTGACAAAAGAAAAACAGGGCCGATAAACCCTACCCAAACCAGTTCCAAAAGAAGTCTTGTTTAGGCTATAAATTGGCATAGAACGATAACGACTGGAATTAGGCTGATGCAATTTTGGGAACACTATGAAAGCTCAAAAACTGTGGCTGTTATTACTAGCACTTAACATACTGGCGACCAGCGCTGCATGGGCTGCCGACGTTGATATCTTTGGCGTGGTCAAGCAGCAAAACTTTATTCAGGAAAGCGAGAAGCTCGTCCGCCTGGCCAGTGAAGGTTTTGAAGACCCTTTTGAGTTCGAGATTTTCGTGGAACAAAGCGACGGCGGCAACGTGACCTCGGCGATCGTCGGCACCCCGGGTGGAACTAACGTCGTCCTCCAAACCGAGGTTTTTAGTAGCGGGCGTTATTTCTTCTTCAGTGCCGAGCACTTGCCAGAGCTGAACCAGCAGCACGCCAATGGCAACTACAGCTTCAACATCAATAGCGGGGCGATCAACGTCACCCTGACGCTCACCGGCGACAATTACCCTAATATTCCCCGGCTCATCAATTATAATGCTGCACAGGTTATCAATGCCGCCGCAAGTTTCACCCTGACTTGGGACGCCTTCAATGGCGGCACAGCAAATGACTACATCGAAGTTTACATCGAGGACGAAAGCACAGGACAAGAGTTGTTTCACTCCGGGCCTCCGGGCGCGGGACTCAACGGCACCAGCACTTCGGTGCAGATCCCGGCAGGAACACTCACTGCCGGCAAACGCTATAATGTGGAACTCATGTTCGCCCGGATCGTGGACCTCGACACCACCTCCGGCACCATAGGTGTAGCCGGTTACAGCAAACGGACTGACGTCCAGATCGCTACTACAGGGACCGACAACCAACTACCAAGCCTCAAGAACTTCCGCCCTTTCAACGGTGAACAAGGTGTGCCCGTGAAATCCGTGATCCGCTTCGAGTTCAGCGAACCGATGCAACAGATCGTTTCCATCAACTGGACGGGCACGGGCTTGGTTCCCGCGAACTTCACCTACACATGGAACCAGTTCAGCACGGTTCTCTCAGCCGTTTACAACGGCAGCCTGCCGGCCAATACCCAGATCGGATGGACGCTCAATTCCGGCGGCACCATGAAGGATATAGCCAACAATGTCCTGCCGATGAACTCGGGGAACTTCACCACCTCCAGCGCCGCCGCGACGACTGACCCGGATGTGTCCGAGCTCTTCCTGCTCAAGACCCAGTCGTACTTCCAAACCGGCACGGTGGCCATTGCCCAAGAAAATTATTCTTTCGAAGCTTTTGGCGACCTGAATGTGCTGAACAGCATTTTGAACGGCACCATCACCGCTCCGCCCCCAAGCGACGCCGTCGCTTATCCTGGGAATGACTCTTATGGCACGACGTTTGATTTCGAGGCGGAGTATGCTTCCAAGGGAGACTTGGACCGCTTCTTCCCCAGTGGAAACTACCTGATCAACTTGATGACCGCGCATGACGGCCCCAAGAATATCCTATTGAATTTCCCCGCAGACAATTACCCGAACACACCCACGTTGACCGATGCCGCCCCGCTGCTGGCCGTGGACCCGGCGCAGCCATTAACCCTGACTTGGGGCGCGTTCGATGGAGCGGATAGCAGCGACGCTTATTTTATTGAGGTCATCATCACCAAAGGCACCGACGACGATGTCTATTCGACTTCCGATGGAGAAGGACCCGGGGCCCTGACCGGCCAGTCCACCTCCGTGATTATCCCTGCCAACACTCTTTCGCCGGGTCGCACCTACGAATGCGAACTCCTCTTTGCCCGCATCGTCGCCAACGACGAATCCACGTACAGCGGCGCGAGCTTTGGTGCGGCCTTCGCCAAGATCACCAAATTCGAACTCAAGACCACCGGTTCCCCGATCCAGCCCACCCTGACACTTGTTCGCGACGGCGGTTCCGCCCAGATCAATGTGACCGGCGACAAATATGTCAATTACGTCCTGGAGGCGACCCAGGACTTTCAGTCATGGGCCGCGGTCGAATATCCCCAACGCACTTACCAAAACAATTCCACCACCCTGTTTGACAATGATGCGAATTACTTCAGCCGTCGTTTCTACCGCGTGCGGGAAGTAGATGATAACAACTTCCAGTTGCCCGTCTCGCTGCAAGGCACGGTCCGGAACTCTTCGAACTCCAATCCGATTGCCGGTGCCATCGTGACCACCTCACTGGATGGTTCCCAGGCGGTGACGGACAGCAACGGCAATTTCTTCCTCCAGACCGGCACCATCCGTTCCGGCATGGACCAGAACTACACCGTCAACGTCAACAAGGCCGGATTCAACAACTACTCGCAAAATGCGAACTGGGGTGACCGCCCTCGGAACTTGCAGATTTTCCTAAATCCGCAATGATGCCCTCAAAGCCCGATGCTTTGAGATTTTGAGCACCGAGAACCAACCTCTCTCTGCGGCCCGTCATATCTGGTCGGCCACCTGGCGTTTCACCTTCGCCAGTCTCGTCGTCTTCGGCCTGTGGGCCTTCGGCGGTGGCTGGTTTTATAAGAACCTCGGTGAAGGCGGTTTCTATCTCGTCTGTGCCGTGGCTTTCATTGGCCTCTCAGGCTTCCTCCTGCATCCACTCGCGCGCCAGCGCGTCAGTCTCGGACGCTTTTACGGAGCCTTCACAGTTGCCTTTATGACCTATTCGGTTCTTTGGTCTGCCGCTTGGTTCCTGTTGCGCGGCAAGACTGGCGAATGGGTTGGTTCTATCGTCGGGCCGGTCGCACTCGCCATGCTCCTGCTGCGCCAGACCCGGACACATCACGCCAGCGTTCCCCTGCTCGTCGCCGTTGTTGTTCTACATTCGCTCGGCTACTTCGCGGGCGACAGCCTCTACGCCTGGGTGAAAAGCCCGGCGGGTGTGGAGATGTTTTCTTCCCTGAGCAAATCAGAGCGTTTCAAACTCGCCGCCATGTCTTGGGGCCTCGCCTATGGCCTCGGTCTCGGCGGCGCCCTCGGCCTCATCCTCCACCAGATCGCCGTCGAACCACCCAAGGCAGAACCGCCCGCTGCCAAGTAAGCCTCATTCAGTTCCCTCTGTTTGCTCCTGTTACAGTCCCCTCCCACCGAAAACAGTTGCGTCCTTTCACCAGCCGTCTAGTTAAGAGCCATGGCCAGACACTTTCTTCACTTGCTTGCGGTCGCTTGCCTTTCGTGGACCAGCGTTTCCTTCGCTCAGAGCAACGTGCCCGACATGATCTTCTACGGCGGCAAGGTCGTCACCGTGGATGCCCAGTTCACCGTCACCGAAGCCATCGCCATCAAACAGGGCAAGATCCTCGCCGTCGGTGATAACGACGACGTCCTCCCCCTCGGCAAGCCCGGCACCAAGCTCATCGATCTCCACGGGAAGATGCTCCTGCCCGGCCTCATCGATTCCCATGTGCATCCCGGCGCGGCCATGACTGAGTTCGATCACCCCATCCCAGACATGGAGACCATCCAGGACGTGCTCGATTACATCGCCGCCCGCACCAAGGTCGTGCCCGAGGGCGATTGGATCCAGCTCCAACAAGTCTTCATCACGCGCCTCAA
>CAZRGY010000433.1:0-3958 GCA_964599715.1 uncultured Verrucomicrobiota bacterium
TATCTTAAAATTTGCATTCTTGGAGTTAGAATCATTAAGCCATATCTGAAAATCACCTAACCTGTTGGTATTTAGGATTTTACAATAATTCCATCGCGGGATTTTACGCGTGAAAGGCAAAAGAGTCCGCTATTCTAGCCAGACTCATCCCTTTGGGGCGGTCTATCTAGGGGCTGACGTTTTTCCTAAGGTGCAAGCTGCTCCAGCTCGAGAGCCGCTGCTTCCCAATCTTTGTGGGCCTGCTCAATCTCGGCAGTCACATCGGAGAGTTCACGGTTAATGGCCATGGCGCCCCCTGCTTTCTCGTAGGTCTCGGGCTTCTCGAGCTCGGCCGCGAGTTCCTTCTGTCGGGTTTCCAGCCGGGCGATGGTTTGCTCCAGCGCTGTCACCTGCTTTTGCAACTGCTTGCGGACGTCCGCTTGTGCCTGACGGGTGGCGGCCTCCTGTCGTTTCTGCTCCTTGCGGTAGTTGCTGTCATCTTGCTCGGCCTTGGTCTTGGCCGCTTTGGCTGCTGCGCCACTGGCGCCGCCGGCGGTCAGTCCGGAACGCGCCGAATCCGCCTTGGATTTCTCCAGATAGTAATCGTAGTTACCCGAGTAATGGGTCAGCACGCCTGCGTTCACATGAACCACGTGATTGGAGAGGGCCTTGATGAAATAGACATCGTGACTGATGAAGATCAGGGTCCCCTCGAACTGCTGCAGGGCGTAGATGAGCGCATCGATACTCGGCATGTCCAAGTGCGTCGTCGGCTCATCCATCAACAGCAGGTTCGGCGGATCGAGTAACAGTTTCACCAGCGCCAACCGGCTCTTCTCACCACCGCTCAGCACCTTCACTGGCTTGAACACATCATCCCCGCGGAAGAGGAAACTGCCCAGCAACGTGCGGATGAACTGCTCCGTCACTTTTTGCGGTGTGTCTAGCGCCTCTTCCAACACCGTGCGATCCGGTTGCAGCATCTCGATGCGGTACTGTGAGTAGTAACCGGATTTCACATTATGCCCCAGCTCGCGTTCGCCCTGCTGGATCGGCATCGCAGCACCGAGAATCTTCAGCAAGGTCGATTTGCCTGCGCCGTTCGGGCCCACCAACACCACGCGCTGTCCGCGAGTCGCTTCGAAATCCACGCCTTGGTAGATGACGTTCTGCCCGTAGGCATGGTGCATCTCCTTCAAGGTGATCACGCGATGGCCGCTCCGTTGCGGTTGCGGAAAGGAGAAGCCGATCTGTGCCGTGGGGTCATCTGGCAGCTCGATCTTCTCCATGCGATCGATCTGCTTCAGCTTCGATTGCGCCTGGGAAGCCTTGCTCGCCTTGGCGCGGAACCGATCGGCAAAGGTCTGGAGCCGCTCGATCTCCTTCTGCTGGTTCTTGTAGGCGGCGATGAGCTGGGCCTCGTTCGCCTCACGTTGGACGAGGAATTTCTCGTAATTACCCGTGTAACGATAGGCTTTGCCGCCGCGCAGCTCGATGATATGGCCCACGAGCTGGTTCAGGAACTCGCGATCATGGGAGATCATCAAAATCGCGCCATCATAGCCCTTCAGGTAATCTTGGAACCAGATGAGGGATTCGAGGTCGAGATGGTTGGTGGGCTCGTCCAGGATCAGGAGATCCGGTTCCTGCACCAGGAGCCGGGCCAGATGGGCACGCATCACCCAGCCACCGCTCAATTCCTTGGCGGGGCGGTCGAAATCTTTTTCCCGGAAGCTCAGACCAGCGAGAATCTTCTTCGCCTTAGGCTCCAGTTGATAGCCGCCCAGCTCGTCATATTTGGCATGGAGATCGTCATCATGCTCCAGTTCGCCCAAATGGTCTTCCTCCCAAGCTTTGAGTGCTTTTTGGAGCCGCACGATTTCCGGGGTGATGGCCGTGGCGATCTCCAGCACGGTCTCTTCGCCGACCGGTGCGCTCTCTTGGGGCAGGTAACCGGTCTTGGTGTTGCGCTGGAATTCGATGGTGCCCTCATCCGGGGCTTCCTCGCCCAAGATCAGTTTCAAGAATGTGGACTTCCCCGCACCGTTGGGCCCCACCAGGCCGATGCGGTTGTCACGGTTGATCTGCAACGTCACGTCTTGAAACAACGTCCGTCCGCCAAAACTCTTTGCTACACCAGAAATCGTCAGCATGACACAAAGCCGAGGATGCTGCTGAGCCGAGGCGGTCAGGGCAAGGGGAAAGGACAGAAAAATGAACGAAACTGTGGGGGACAGTCTTGCTTAATGGAGCGGGTCACCCTCTACGGCCCGCTGCATACCCTTGTGATACCCGTCCACGATCACCGAATCATACACCACCGGAGGCTGGGAATTGATAAGCCAGGGACCGAAAGAGTATTTCAGCCAGCGGCCGGACCATGACCGGACAAAGACACTGCGGTGCAGGTCTGCGGGTTGCAGCCCCTCGCTCTCGTCACGCATATAAGCGTAGATAGGTTCGGCCAGTTCTTCCTCCGGGATATAGTTGGCATTCATGAGGGATAGTCCGGCGAAAAGGATACATACGAAACGCACTACGGCCGCAGCAGCACCCAGTGGAAACTCAGCGGCACCAAAGTGATCGGCTCCGGGCAGGCCACGGGCCAGGGTTTTGCGGATGGTCCAGAAAACATAGGAGACCCCTACGGCCAGCAGCAGGTATACGAAGACAAATGCCGCATTGGGCTGGATTTCGATGAGTTTTGCGATCGGAGCGCCTAGGGGCTCGCAGAAAGTCCCGCAAATCACGATAAGAGTAAACCAGTGGATGAGGGGGACGAGCTCGACCGAAAGCCCGCGCTTGCGCCCATAGAGCAGGCCGGCGATGACGATCACCATAGTGACCAGATCAAACCAGTGATAACGGAGGTACCCCATACGCTATACTGGCCAAGGATTTAATCTGCCCTTGCGACTCAGGCAAGCGTCATTACCAAAGCTTCACGCGGTCATTTATGGCCGGTTCTCGCTCAAGGCTGGCGGATGGAAGGCGTCTGCTTTTCCGGCACGAATTCACGCACATCCAAAGTGCCTTCGTGCACCACGCGGATGCGGTGCTCGCGACCTCCGGCTTCACAATAGAGGAGGCTGTCAGCCTTGCTGTCCACCTTCTGGCTTTCGATGATTGGCTTGATCTTGCGGGCCATATTCACATTGCTCAGGTGCACAGTGATCTCCTGGGTCACGGAACTCAGGCGTGGCACTTCGAGCGTCTCGTTGCTCATGCCTTTGCCGATGAGCGTGCCTTCGATGTAAAACTTGTGCACGCCACCTGTGATACGCAGCGCTTCCGGGCTTTCATTTTCGATACGGATGGTGAAAACCGCATCGGTCTCCAGCACGCGTGATTCCTTGAAACGAAGATTCACCAGCTTCACGTCCAGTAACTCTTGTTCAGGCACGGTGGCGCAGCCAGAAAGCAGCAATCCTGAGACAAGCGCGACGAGCGCGCACAGGCGGAGCAGGGGAGACAACATATCGATCAAGGTTGGTCGAGGGTTTTGATGAATTCATCCGCCTTCGCGATGGAGGCGTTCATATCTTTCAGCAGCCGGGTGATCTCGGTCTGGATGCTGGCAGCTTCTCCTTTGAGCGAGGCGATGGCCTGGGCGTTCAGATTATGTTTCAGGAAGAGCACGTGATCCTTTAGTTGGGCGAGAACGGGGTCCATGGATTGCTCGGCTTTTTTCAAGGCCACGACCATGCCGTTGTAGCGTGACCGGGTCTCGAGCAATTGCCGACGGCTGGCTGCTTGCAAAGTGGGCGTAGTGATCTCGGCGATCTCGCCTTCCCATTCGATGAAAAGATCGTTGGCGACGGATTCCATATCCTTGATGCGTTTGCGGACCGAGTCAGCCAGGGAGGCGGAATTTTCATACTCACCCTCCAGCTCCCGGTAAGCCGCCTCGAGCTGGCCGCCATCGAACCGGTAGATGGCTTGCAGTTTGGTAAGTGCGTCCTTGAACTGCTCCCCGGCC
>CAZRGY010000434.1:0-3957 GCA_964599715.1 uncultured Verrucomicrobiota bacterium
TTTCTCCAGCTCACTTGCCGCCTTCGAAACATCCGCTATCTTGAGGCCCAGCATGTTTCCGATCAGCTTCTCCGTCATGCTGATTCGGTCTGAAGGCAATCGGTCCAGACTTAGCAATATCCAGCGGCACAGTTGTTGATGAACGGGATGATGCCGATTGCAGGCTGCGGTTTGTACCATTTGCGTGATGAATGCCGAGGCGAACATCAGCAGAAGGCGCGTCAGCGCTCCGCCGCTTTGGAACTCGTCTTTGAGTACTTGAGACTTCAAGCGGTAAGCATGACCTGCGTTCTGCACGATGGCTCGGCTCATGGTTGAATCTCCGCCCATGAACAATGCGATACCGATCATGCCCTCGTTCCCCACGACGGCAATTTCCGCCGACTCACCATTTTTCATTACATAAAGCACAGAAACGACGCAGTCGAGCGGGAAATAAGCGTGGCTCATCGTTTCACCTGACTCGTACAAGACCTGACCCAGTTTTAACGGAACCAGCTCAAGATCGTCGGCCAAACGCTCACATACTGCGGAGGACAAGGCGGCGAGAAGAGCGTTTTGTTGCGGCCGGTGCTGGTCATTCTTGGACGTGTTTCTCATTTCAGGCTCCCAGTGAGCGGTTTGTGTAGGCGCCTGGCGTGCGAGTTGGCACCGTTCTCGACTACGGACACGATCGCCCCCTGCTTTTCGAGCTGCGTTCTTTCGTTTGAATTAACCGGCGGCTCGATAGTTCCATTTCCAACTGAGAAATTCGAACGAATTGCTAATCGCCCGGTGTACGCACGTGCTGAAGTGCCAACGCAAGAAGACAGGCGATGAGAAGAACGCTGAACTCGGAGCCATTGCGGCCCAGTCCAACTACGAACCAACCCGCCTGGGCATGAACCAGCGCTATTCCCAAGACGTAGATGACACTGTGAACCACAGCCAGTGGAGCCACCCAACGGCCGATCAGAAGCAGCAAAGAACTGACGATCTCAAAGCCGGTGATTGAAGCTGCCCAGTAAAACCCGCCAGGTAATCCCACGTTGTCAAGGAATGCACCAAACGGTGCAACACCCCCGGCGAGCAGGCGAGCCCAGCCATGGGCGGCAATGATGCCTGCGACAGTGATCCGAAGTAGTAGCCAAGCTGCCCGCGAGCGAGACACCCGTGAGCGGAGGGCGGTAGGGAGTTGGGCGACGATATGTCTACTCCGTCGCATAGGGCTGTTCAAAGTATCGATGACCCAGTTTGGCACGCTACAAAGTGTCAAACTGATTATGGAGTCCAATATGATTTGGGCCGATGTCGGCAACAGTCGGCGCGCCCATCTGGCCCATGACCATTGCGAGTTCGGCATTCAGCATCTCCAGAACCTTTTCCACGCCTGGCTGACCGAAAGCAGACAACCCCCAAATGTAGGGACGCCCGACCGACACCGCGCTGGCACCCATTGCAAGAGCTTTGAAAATATCAGCACCACGCCGAAAACCGCTGTCGATGATCACGGGAACGCGGCCATCCACGGCAGAAACAACTTCAGCCAGGTTATCAAGCGTGCCCCGTCCGCTGGCTTCGGCGCGACCTCCATGATTCGATACATACACCGCATCAGCACCGTACTCCACGCAGCTCGCGGCGTCCTCAGCGGTGACGATGCCTTTGATCACTATCTTCATGGAAGTCGCCTCGCGCAGGCGAGCCAAATAATCCCAGGTCATCCAGGCCGGATCAAACTCTGCGGAGTTGGCTCCTGTGCCAGAATACATCGGCTTGGAGGCAAGCCAGTCGTCTTCACCCTCGCCGTGGCACGCGCTGCAGTTGCGTTCGTCGGCTCTCGAATACTGGCCCAGCAACACGCGGTTGCTGCCAGAATTGAGATCGACGGTTAAAACCACTACCTCTGCACCGGCTTTCTGAGCACGAAGTAGCATCGTTTCTGCTGTCGACCATTTGCTGGTCGGATAGAGCTGAAACCAGACCGGTTCGCCACGAGCACCAATCACATCCTCAATAGAACTGGACGATACGTTCGATAGGATTTGTATGTGTCCTTGAACTTTTGCTGCACGTGCACTTGCGAGTTCGCCGTCGGCATGAAATGCCTTTTGGCTACCTATCGGTGCGAGCAAAATGGGTGAACTGATAGGGCTATCAAGCAGGGCCGTTCCAAGAGTCACCTTTGAAGTATCGACCATTCGCATTGGACGCAGATAGACACGTTCAAATGCTTTTCGGTTTGCCATGAGTGTTTCGTTGCCGTCCGTTCCGGTTGCCAGATAACCATAGTGTGAAGTTGGCAACACCTGTTTCGCGACGTTGTGAAAATCAAAGACATCCAGTGCATCGGAGGGCGACTGGATCAGGTAGTCCGGCAGCTGCGTCGCATCCACGGTCTCCCTGGCAAATAACCGCCCGGCTGTTGTGTACGCAAGCAGAGGGCTGGCCGCAAGAAATTTCAAAAACTGTCGACGGGCTAGTCCGTCCATTCGGTTATTCCCCAGTCCACTGAATGTTTCTCGAAGCGTATCACCGAAAGGTCTTATTGGGGCAATCAGATACGTTACGGTCACGTCCTTAGAACTGCTAGGCAGGCAGACTCTGCAGCAGTGAAGCCGGTGTTAATGATGCCAACAAACCCGGGGATGGTGAAAAGGCCGTCAATCCGGATGATTCCGGCGATCGTATGCGCTAGAAGTTTCGGATCCTGAGTGAGCGCCGCATGCGATGAAGCGTCACGTAGATCCCTCTTGCCGCATGCGTTTCACGGCAAAGCGATCGCAAAGCCAAAGAGCCAACACCAGTACCAACGCGAACCCGAACGCTACTATTGGCATGCTGTAAAGCATCAGCCCGCCCATGCCCAAGTCGGGCCGACCAGTAGAGCCTTGCCATAGCAACAGCACCACGACGCTAACGATGGGAAGAAGCACCGCTACCAACCCGCCAAGGCGACAGCTCCTGCGTACAACTTCAGCGGGCCGGACCGTGCCGAACAGCGGCCACACCAGCGCGACACCGAAGGCCGCGATGGCGGCGACCACGTGGTAGATGCGAGGAGGGTCTTCACCGGTAACCCCGAAGTAAAGATAAGCCAGTTCAAACCATCCGGTCGCGCCCACCGGCAGTGCCAGCCCCAAGGCCGCGAGGTATCGTAAAGTGGGTCCGCTCATCACGACTCAAGCGCTCTAAGGTTCAAACCCGCCTCCGGCGTAACCGGTCGGCTGGAGTGATCAGTTAGATCACCGTTGTTGAGCATAGCGCCAATGGCGTACGGAAAGTAAGTGACCCCAACTGAAGCAATAACTGCTAACACGATGCTCGCAACGAGCAGCAGTGTTCCTTTGCGCCTGGCGCGTTTCCCCTCCACCACTTCCGTATCTTTGAGCACTTTTGTTCCGGGCGGCGGGAATTGTCCGCTAACCAGCGCTTTCCTTGCAAAGCGGTACAGATAAAGAGACATCGGAAATAACGGAATGAGTAATGCAGCGGACAAAACTTGTAAGACCAGGACTGCCTTGGCTGGCTCCATGTCCTTTAGAGACTCTAAGTAATCAACACCCCATAAGGCGATACAGAGCATCACCAGGCCGATGAGGCAGAATAACAAGCTGTACCGTCTCCGGTATTTCGGGTCTGCTTTTAAAACTGTCATGATGATATGGTTAAGACCGGCACCAGGCACCGCCATCCCTTCGCCATGCTACTCCCGCTTTGACTGTTACAGGCCACTAGTCTGCAGCCTGCGCCCATATTACCGGGCTGCGCAGCGCACCCCAAAGGAGCTGCAGGTTGGTGCGAAGGCTGCCCGCCTGGTCCTCTGCAAACGCCAGCAATTCATCCAACGCGGCCCGATCAAGGTACTGTCCGTTGAAGAACAGGCCTGCAATTTTCTCGGTGCTACGGATATCGGTAAGCGGATTGGCATTTAGCAGGATCATGTCGGCAAATTTGCCCGCCTCGATGGAGCCGAAT
>CAZRGY010000435.1:0-3953 GCA_964599715.1 uncultured Verrucomicrobiota bacterium
TCCGTTTTCCACATCTTGGCACCCGGGCCCCACAGATACGCCATCACCAGCGCTCCCCCCATCACATGCAAAGCATGCAAAGCCGTCAGAGTGAAATAGATGGCGAAATAGGTGCTGTGCGCTGGCACAAAGGCCGAAAGACGCTTGATGTCTTCAGTTTTGATCTCCAACACCTCGGTCCCATGTTCATCGGCCCCACCGTGGCCTTCCTTGGCCGAGGCCAAGGTGGATTTTGCATCCGGATGGATCTTGATACTTTCCACTTCCAATTCCGCCAATTTCTTGTGCGTCATGAACCAAGGATTTCCCTGGATGCCTGGCACTTCGATGTGGCCACGGATGGATTTTTTCTCATGATCTTTGAACCACACTTCGTAGTGCGTAAACTTGTCTTTGTACTCCACCGATTTGATCACCATGAACCCCAGAGCACACAAAATGGTGATGCCCTGATAAATCTTGAAATGGTTGAATTTCCCCAGTTTCAGTGAAGCCCAGGCCATCACCACTGTGATGGATGAAGTAATCAGAACCGCGGTATTGAACGTACCTATTGGAACATTCAGCAAGCCGTGCGGCCAGGTGCCTTCCAGCGCGTTCACCCGTAACAGGATGTAGGAGGAGAACAGCGCGCCGAACAGCATCACTTCGGAGGCCAGAAACAGCCAGATGCCGACTTTGGCATTATACAGACCCGTATCGGGTCTGGGTTTAGATGTGTATGGAACTTCCATGTTTGACCTTAAAAATATGCGTTAAGATATCGTTCCCGTTTACTTGTGGCTGGGTTCTGTCTGCGGCGTGAAGTCATCCTTCGCCCCTGGCAGGCTATAATCATACGGACCGCGATAGACTTCGATATGCTTGGTGAAGTTACCATGCGGCGGCGGCGTGGGCGTCTGCCATTCCAGCGTCGTGGCTTTCCACGGGTTGTCATCCGTCTTCTTGCCCTTGAACATGCTATAGAAGAAATTGATGATGAACGGCAACTGAGCCACGGCCAACAACATGGCCGCGTGCGTGATGCCCTTGTTCAGGTTGATGATGAAGCCCGGCAAGCCGACCACATCACCAGTCTCCGGGTCCAACACGCCGGAGTAAGTAGCGCCACCGTCATACATACGGCGGTGCATACCCGCCATGCCTTGGGCGAACATCGGCTGGAAAATCAGGTTCATCGCGATGAAAGAGACCCAGAAGTGCACCTTGCCCCAGAACTCGTTCATCATCCGCCCCGTGGCTTTCGGGAACCAGTAATACACTCCGGCAAACAAGGCGAAAATGGTGCCCGGCGCCACGATGTAATGGAAATGTGCGATCACGTAATACGTGTCATGCAGATGCAGGTCAGCGAAACTAAAGCCCAGTGGCAAACCGGTCAGACCACCCAGACCGAACATCGGCAAGAACGCCAAGGCAAAGAGCATCGGCGTGTTGAAGCGGATGGAACCACCCCAGAGGGTGATGAACAAGCAGGTCAGAATGATCACAGAGGGGATAGAGATGATCATTGTCGTCGTCTGGAAGAACGCACTGATCTTCGTTCCCATGCCCGTCAGATACATATGATGGGCCCACACGATGAAGGCGATGAACCCGATGGCCAGCGCAGAGTAAACCAGGGAGCGATAGCCCCACAGGGTCTTGCGGGTATTGCAGGCAATAATCTCAGCAACAATACCGATCGCTGGCAGAATCAGCACGTACACTTCCGGATGCGCCAAGAACCAGAAAAGATGCTGCCACAGCAATGGGCTGCCACCACCACTGATGTCAGCCACCTGGCCACCAACCATCAGACCGGTCGGCAGGAAGAAGCTGGTATCAAACACCCGGTCCATCAACTGCATGATACCGGCCGCTTCCAAAGGAGGGAACGCCAGCAGCAACAAGAAGGCGGTCACAAACTGCGCCCAAACGAAGAAAGGCAGACGCATCCAAGTCATACCCGGCGCACGCAACTGGATGATGGTCGCGATGAAATTCACCGCACCGAGCAAAGAAGATGTGATCAGCAGCACCATGCCGATGAGCCAGTAAGTCTGACCATCCGTCGGGATGGTGGTCGCCAGAGGCGAGTAAGAAGTCCATCCGGCTTGAGCAGCACCACCCGGGATGAAGAAGCTGAAGAACATGATGACGCAACCCAAGAAGAACGTCCAATAGCTCGCCATGTTGAGGCGTGGGAACGTCATATCAATCGCCCCAATCTGCAAAGGCACCACGTAATTTCCGAAACCGGCGAAAGCCAGCGGCACCACCGCCAAGAACACCATGATGGTTCCGTGCATCGCGCCGAAAACGTTATACAGATCAGGCGACATCACCCCACCCTTGGCCGTTTCACCGAGAATGGCCTCAAGCATTTTGCCGAACACCGGAATCGACTCACCCGGATAGGCGATCTGCCAACGCATCATCAGCATCAGACAAAAGCCGAAGAAAAGGAAAGCCAGTGAGGTAACGGCATACTGGATACCGATCACCTTATGATCGGTAGAGAACACATACGTACGCCAGAAGCCCAGATCATGATGCTCGTGCGCGTGCGATGTCTCGTGCGGTGCGGTTTGCGTAGTGTGCTGCATGTTTCAGTTTCGCTTAAAATTCCTGCCGTCTACCAGCGCTTCGTCAATGCGAAGCTCTTTTCATATCTGTGTGAAATTCAACGTGTCAACAGCTATCGGAATATTTCAGAGTCTCTAATTCCCGAGTTTATCAAACACCATCAACCCCAGCAATAAAGGCAGGTAGATGATGGAGGCCAAAAATAGTTTACGGGCGTTCGCCACAGACAATTCCCGGGCAAAACGGATGGCAAAATACAGAAAAACCAACCCCAAGATCAGGGCTCCAAAAAAATAGACTGTCCCGCTCAATTTGAAGAGGAATGGACAAAGGCTGATCGGCAGCAGCCCCAAGGTATGACTGATGGTCGAGCGGGCTGTCCGCTCCCCCGTCTCATCTACCACCGGCAGCATTCGAAAACCGGCTTTGGCGTAATCCTCCCGATACAGCCAGGCGATGGCTAAAAAGTGTGGCAATTGCCAAAAAAACAGGATGGCGAAGAGCGTCCACCCCTCGATGCTCACCGAGTTGCGCGCAGCCGTCCACCCCATCAAAGGAGGCAGGGCACCCGGAATCGCTCCCACAATCGTATTGAATGGCGTGATGCGTTTCAGCGGCGTGTAGATGAACAGATAGCTGATCAGCGTAGCCGCCCCCAACACACTGGTCAGAAGATTGACCTTGAGCGCCAGATAGATAAGACCTATCGCCGAAATCGCCGCTCCAATAAGCAATACCATGTCTGGCTGCAATTGCCCGGCCGGAATGGGGCGTGATTCCGTGCGCTGCATGCGCCCATCCAATTCATGCTCCAATAATTGATTCAACGCCGCCGCCCCGGAAGCTAGTAAGGCTGTCCCCAAGACACAGTGCAACAGCAGCCAGCCATTCATCCCGCCACGGGAGCCCATGTAAAAGCCCGCGAGCGTAGTCAACACCACCAATGTGGTCAGTCGCGCCTTGAACAGATCGGACAGCACCGCCCCCATGCTTCTGCCTGTGACCGTAGTAGCTGTGAACTCTTGAGCCGTTGCCTTCATCAATGTTTATTATTGCGCTGCCAAGACTGCTTCATCAGTCGTCTTCACGCCGCTGGCGACTTGCGCCTTAGCCGATGCCAAGGCACTGACATTGACGGAAACCATCCGGCAACGGAAGCCACAAAGTGTCGTCAGCGATCCAAATATGAGGGTGACCGCTCCCAGCACGACATGCAGGGTGGCGATATCGGCGGCCTTATTCGTCCAGACTGTCACTGCGCCCATGACGGCCTGGCTGGTGATAAGTAACGCCCAGATGAGCGCCGCCCGGGAAAAAGGTGATTTCCAACCCAAACTCCGCACATAAGCCACCGCCAAAGCGATCAAACCCACCCAGATGATCAA
>CAZRGY010000436.1:0-3950 GCA_964599715.1 uncultured Verrucomicrobiota bacterium
GCACCTTTCATCTACACCATCTCGTGCATGCACTGCATGTCAGTCTCGCTGGCACAGGGCGGAGCAGGACTGGGGGCGATGTGGGGCAAGGAACTCGCACTGCAAATGCTGGCGGAGGCGGGCTTCAAGAAGGTGGATGTCGAGAAGCTCGATCATGACATCATCAACTATTATTACCTCGTGAGGAAGTAGTTGTTGGTCTCAGCTTTTCGAAGTCTTGTGACAAGCGCGGCCTCTGCTGAGGTCGCGCTTTTTGTGACAGCCGCTTGCCTAACGTGTGGCCTGCTTGAGCACCCCGCGGCCGGATTCGATTTCGGTCCAGAATACCCGGAACCCATCGGCCGTTCCGATGATGCGGGGATAAGCGGCATTCGCTACTGCTTCCGTGATACGTGCAGGATCGCTCCACTGTTTGCCGCTATCGGTGCTCGAGGCAAAAATGATCGCCGTCTCACCGTCATCGCTCTCCTCCCACACCATCGCGACGCCTTTCATGCCAGCAGCGATGTCAGCCCGACGCGCGGAACTCGTGCCCAATTTCTGTGGCTTATCCCACGTGCGCCCATTATCCGGCGAGACGAGATGATAGGTGCCGGATTTTTCGGCCATGCCGGTCCACACGACTGCGTGGAGTGATGTCGTTTTTCCATCAGCTTCCACGGCGAGTCCTCCGCCGACATGCGGGCAGCCATTGAAATCCCAGGCGAACTTGCCGACGGTGCTGGGCTTGCTCCATTTACTCCCGCCGTTGGGGGAGGCGAAGATGGCCATGTCGCGCGGCTTCTTATCGCGAAAGAGCACCAGTGGTCCCTTCGGGCCGGCGGCCAGTTTATTCCAGCAGCACTCGCAAGTATCCGTCTTCAGCGTCTGGTTCTTCAGCCAAGTTTTGCCGCCATCGATGCTGCGGGCGTAGCGTAAACCCTGGCGCCCATCACGGCTGTCCAGCCAAGCGATGTGAAACGCACCGGAGTCATCGGCGCAGATATCGGAAAAACTGTGGCCGGTGGTTAGGCCATCATCGGCCGGGTTAGGACCAGGCCACCACGATTTGCCGCCGTCTTGTGAAATTGCGGTGGCCATCGGGCCGCTGTCGAAGAGGCCGGTGCCTTTCGTCATCCACACGCAGACGAGTTTGTTGCCGCTCGCCGCGATCTGGGCATCCATGCCGCGATGCGGTGAGCTCGGAGCCGTTGTGCCGACATCCGCCCGCACGGGCGCGCTCCATGTTTGTCCGCCATCGGTGGAGCGTTGATGCATGAGCGCAGGCTTGCCATCCGCCTGATAATCCGCCGTGAGCAGATGGATCGTGCCGCCATCCGCATACACATCCAGACTGTGCACGCCGAGACGCTGGGCGGCATGGCCATGCCCTGCACCCTTGGCGCAAAAAGGCAGCAACACGCCGAGCGTTAACGCTACGATCAACCGTTTTAGAAAATCAGTTTTCATATGGCTCGCTATTTTCGTCGGAGCGAAGATGCCGGAGCCGAGGGGGTAATCCAGTTTGAAACCATGAAGCTCATCATTGCTTTGGCTTGCTGGCGATCAACCCCGACATCTTCAAATTCATCCATGATGTTTCCTTACCACTTCCACTCAAGGCCGGCGTAAACGGCGCGCCCATCGCCGGGCAGGAATTGCGCGGCATCCGCACCGCCGGCATCCAGGATTACTCCGGTGGTGGCGGCGTAGCGTTTGTCGTTCAAGTTGCGCGCCTCCACGAAGACGCCCCACTTTTCGTTCCGCCATCCGGTCTTCACGCCCACGATGCCGTAGGGATCGGCGAAGAATGAGTTCGCGTGATCGACCGGTGTCTTCACGGCGGACCACTCGGCGTTCGGGCCGAAGTAGAACCCGCACGGATGCGTGTACATCAGCTCGAATTTCGTGAAATGCTCCGGCACACCGGCGATGGGGCTGTTGCCGAATCGGGTATCGTGATCGTAGTGGAAGTTATTCCACTGATAGGCCACGCGGGCGGTGAGGGCATCGGCGTCCTTGCCGCTGTCGCCGGTGGAGATGCCCTCCCAGAGGCGGTAGCTGGTGCCTAGTTCGATACCCGAATGGACGGTGTTCTCCGCATTGATCGTCGAGGTGCCCACGCCGCCCGGGAGTGTCAACACCAGCAACTCATTGTTCAGCCAGGCGTAGTAGACGGTGGCATCCCAGGCCAACCGACCGCGTTCGCCACGCGTACCGAGTTCCACCGTCCAAGCCGTTTGCTCAGAGCGCGGAGTAAAAGTCGGCGGCACACCGGCATTCCCCATCTCGGAGAAGGACGGCGGCTCCATGCTACGGCTCACGTTGCCGTAGATCTGCACGCCCTCGGCGGCTTCATAGACGGCACCGATCTTGGGGTTCACACCCAGATAATCCTGCCGGAACGTGGGTGAGCCGACGATGCCGTTCAGGTTGCGGTTCGCATAGGAGAACTGCACCCCGGTCACCACGGCCAGTTTGTCGTGCACCCAATGCTTGTTCTCCACGTAGAGATCGAGATTCTCGGCCTCCTGTTCGTTCTGCAACAGCAGCGCGCCTTTGCCGCCGCCATTGTTCGCGAACTGGCTGTTGTGCACGAAGCCCACCGTCGGCGCGAAACCGATGGTGAATTCGTTCCGGCGCCCCATCAGCTCGGATGAACTGGTGTAGCGCAGGTCCACGCCGAAGTCGTTCGAGTTCTGGTCGATCACCTGAAAGATCGGGTGGAAGAGATCTTTGTGACTCCAGAAGATGCCGAGGTCCACGCGGTTCGCCTCGTTGCGCCAGGTGGTCTTGTTCGCGATGCGATGCAGCTCGAAATCCCGCTTCTGGTTGCCGGTCACATTGCCCGCATTCGCCATGGTCGGCGCGTCCTCCAAATCCTGCTTGAGCAAGCTGCCCGGCAGTTCGGAATCCGTGATCACGTAGGTGTAATACGTGCGGTTCTCGATGTGCTCGTTGAACTTGTAACCCACGTTCGCGAAGACGCGCTGGTTGCTCTGCACGGCATGATCGCGATAACCATCCTGCGAGAAGTGCGAGAAGCTCGCGTAGTAATCCGCGTTGCCTTCCACCAGTCCGCTGGCGGCCTGTGCGCGGACGTAGCCGAAGCTGCCGCCCTCGGCGCGTAGGCTCACCTTCGGCGCGGTGTAGCCGGTGGGGGAGACGAAGTTCACCGCGCCACCCAGCGTGGTGGAGCCGTAGCGGAGCGCGTTCGCGCCGCGGAAGACTTCCACGTAATCCGTGGCGAGCGGTTCCACCGCCTGCATGTCGAAGCCGCCATCTGCCAGGTTGAGCGGCACGCCGTCCAGCATCAGCTTCAGGCCGCGACCATGGAAGGTACGTTGCAGACCGGAGCCGCGGATGGAGAGGCGCGCCTCTTCGGAGCCGAACCGCTCCTGGATGAACACGCCCGGAGACCACGAGAGCACGTCCTTCAGCGTGGAGGTGCGGCCGGTCTTGTACTCGGCGGCATCGATCACATCCGTGCCGCCGGGCACCAGCGCGGCCTCAGCCTTCGCGGCCTCGATGCTTGGGACGGTGAGTGCAGGGGATTCCATTTTATCTGCCTCGATGACGACGGTGCGGAGTTTGGTCGGGGCGTTCGTGGCCCCGGTGCTCTGCGCATTGGCCGCCATGATGGAGGCCACCAGGCTGGCCGTGGACCCGGCCGCCATCATCCAATGCTGTCTCTTACTGCGATAATTGCTCTTTTTCATACTGCTTTCAGGTGCAGACGCAACGCGCCTGCGGATACAAAAACTGCGTTTTATTGACTGACTCAGGTTGAGTTGGGCGGGTGGAGTTCCGGGGCTGAGTCTGCGTTCGGAAATGGGTAACTTTCCGAGCTGGATTCCGCGTTGGGTTTTCTCACCCCTCACCCCGGCCCTCTCCCCGATCGAAGTTCGGCTTCCAATGGGGCGAGGGAGAAAAAGGGGATACGGTTATCCGATTCAGCCGGTGGGGGAAGT
>CAZRGY010000437.1:0-3949 GCA_964599715.1 uncultured Verrucomicrobiota bacterium
CCCAACGCGAGCTCGTCCGCCTCGATTACCGCACCAAGGTCTGGGATCCCGCTTTCCGCGCCCATCTGAAGAAGCTCGAAAAATCCAAGCCTGTCATCTTCTGCGGCGATCTCAATGTAGCGCACAAGGAGATTGATCTAAAGAATCCCAAGAGCAATATCCGCAATGCCGGCTTCACCATCGAGGAGCGCACGAGCTTCGATGAGACCCTCGCCCTCGGCTATGTGGATACCTTCCGCGAGTTCGAGCCCGGCCCGAACCACTACTCCTGGTGGAGCTACCGGATGGATGCCCGTGCCCGGAATATCGGGTGGCGCATCGACTACTTCGGCCTCTCGAACAAACTGCGCAAGCGCCTCAAGAAAGCGTGGATCAAACCTCACGTCATGGGCTCCGATCATTGCCCCGTGGCGATCGAACTGGATTACTGACCCTTTGGAGTGCGGCGGCTTGACTCCGCTTTTTACCCCGCACCAATGGTCGGGGTCCATCCGAGGCGGCTTGACGCCTCGACTCCATCATCCCATGCCCGATGTTGGGCATTGGAAGTTCGCTTCTTTGCCTGTATTCTCCTGCAAAAGGCCTCGTCATGATCACGCACATCTGCGACCGCTGCTATCGTCCTTTGCCCAAGAAAGCTCCTCGCTACGTGGTGAAAATCCAGGTCACCGCCGCCGCCGACCCGCTGGAGATCACCGAGGAAGATTTGCAGAAAGATACCAGGGCCGAAGTCCAAGAAGCCCTCGCCGCCGCTGCTGAGCAATCCGAAGCCGAAGCCATGCGCGATGTTCACGTGGAACTCCACTACGACCTCTGCCGTCAATGCCAGCAGGAATATCTCCATCAACCCATGCCGCCTCGCAAAGACCTTGCCTGACCCCACCGCAGACTCGCCACGCTGAGGCGAACCGCTATAGTCGCTCTCAACACTCATGAGAACGATTCTGTCAGTCTTGGCCTTGCTCCTGATCAGTATGCCGCAGGCGATTCAAGCAGCGGCCAGCTCCCGGCCTAACATCATCTTCATCCTGACCGATGACCAGCGGCAGGATTCGCTGGCCTGCTATGGCAACAAGACCGTCAAGACCCCGAACATCGACCGGCTGGCTGCCGATGGCACACTGTTCGAGCAGGCGTTTGTGACGAGTGCCATCTGCACTCCCAGTCGTGCCAGTTATTTCTTGGGCCAGTATGAGCGTCGCCATGGTGTGAACTTCAATTCTGGCACCGCGATGGCACCCAAGGCTTGGGCCAAGAGCTATCCGGTCCTCTTGCGAGAAGCAGGTTACTTCACCGGTTATATCGGAAAAAATCATGTCCCCGTCGGCCCACGAGGCTACCAGTCGGACATCTTGGAAAAGAGCTTTGATTTTTGGTACGCAGGTCACGGACACCTGTCATTCTACCCTAAGAAAGTTCATCCTATTTTCCGTCAGGCCAAGGCCGATACCCAGATCGAGATATTGGAAGAAGGCGCGCTGAGTTTTCTGGATCACCGCGGCTCATTCATCGCGGGCTCGGAAGCGTTCTTGAAAGAACGCCCCACGGACAAACCCTTCTGCCTTTCCATCTGTTTCAACCTGCCGCACGCGGCCAGCACCAGCACCATGAAGCTGCTGCCCTCCGACCCGGAACTCTACCGCACCGGCTATCGCGACCAGATAAACACCTTTCCTCTGCCGAACCATTACGTCGCCAAGGCAGATATAAAGTCGCCGAAAATCCCCGCCGATGTCCTCTACACCCAATACCGCCAGAAATCTTACAGCTACGTGGAAACCGAGGTGGATTTGCGTGAGCGCATGGTTCGCGAATACGAGACCATCACCGGCATCGACCAACTCGTGGGCGCGGTGCGGGCACAGTTGAAAACCGAAGGGCTGGATAAGAACACCGTCATCATCTTTTCCTCAGACCACGGTATCACTCACGGTGAATATGGCTTGGGCGGCAAAGCCTTGAACTACGAGAATTGCCTGCGCATTCCCATGATCGTGATGGACCCGCGCAAGTCTGGCTCAAAACAGCAAGGCCAGCGCCTGCAGCAACTGGTGCAATCCATCGACATCGCCCCCACTATGCTTGACCTCGCGGGCGTGCTTGCCCCGGACACTATGCAAGGCAAGAGCCTCATGCCGCTAGTCAATGGACAAAAGGTCAAGTGGCGCGAATACGCCTTCGGCGAGAACCTGTGGTCCACCGTGTTCGGCAATCCCCGCATCGAAAGTGCCCGTTCCGCGGAGTGGAAATACATCCGTTACTTCGCCAGCGACCGCAAACTCTTCGGCAGCACTGAAGGTCAGGCCGCGTATGGCGTCACGCCAGCACAGGCACAGGCTTATCGTAATTGGCTCACCGCCTCCGTGCGCGGACTGAAACCGGACTACGAAGAACTCTTTCACATCACTAAAGATCCGGAAGAAAGCACAAACCTCGCGCAAAATGCCAGCTACGCCAAAGTGCTGAATCAGATGCGACAGGAGTGCGACAAGCTGGTACGCGAAGCCAAGGGTGATCTGGACGCCGCGCCCCTTACCATTCCGCTCTCTCAAGGTGGTAAGAACAAGAAAGCCGAATAACTTCGATCTGCAAATTTCATGAGAGCATTGAAGACCTTCCTCCTCACCACCGGCATCCTGCTTCCCTTCAGCTATGCCGTGTCGGCTGCTGATACTCCCACCTTTCTGACGCAAAAGGGCAAAGCCCTTTTCTCGGATGAATTCTCCCGCACGGAACTCGGCAAAACCTGGAACGTGCATCCCGACTCGTTTGTCATCAAAGAAGGTATCTTGATCGCCTCGCAACGTCCCACCGCCGATCACGGCGCCGTCAGCGAGACGCTAGTGGATTTCAAGGATGCCGTGATCCAGTTCTCCTTCAAGTTCGATGGGGCAACCAGTTTCAACGTCGTGATCGACGACAAGAAATACAAGGGCTCCCACGCCGGCCACATCTGCCGCGTCGTCATCAACCCCAAATCCATCACCGTGGGCGATGACAAAGAGGGCATCATGAAGAACGGCATCTTTGAAGCCCGCCGCGATCCCAAGCAAAAAGCCGAAGCCGACAAGCTGATCAAAGGCAAAGCCTCAACCCGACCAGTCACTCTTGAACGCGGACGCTGGTATACCGTCACCATCGAGATACTGGGTGATGAAATGCTCGCCAGTTTGGATGGCAAACCGCTCATTTACCTCCAATCCTCCGGGATTGCTCACGCTACGAAGACCGACTTTGGTTTCACCATTAATGGTCGCTCGCTTGAACTCGACAAAGTTCACGCCTGGGCCGCCGAGCCCAACCCCGCTTGGGTGAAGCACAAGCAGACCCTGCTCGCGAAGTAAACGCCCAAGCTTCGACCTACTTCTTCGCTTCCGCCTTCTTCACCACTTTGGGTGCGGCGGGTTTCGGCGCATCCTTCTTGTCCAGGTTACGTTGCAGATTCGCTTCATCGAACGCCACGGGCGCACCCTGCTTCGGGATCTTCATCCCAGCCGACCACAGGATACCATTCACCACCAGCTTCCGCTGGCTTTCCTCCGCCCAGTTCTTGTGCAGATCCGCGCCCGTGAACGCAAATCCCCGACCGCCCTCCGGCCGTTCATAAGCCCACGCCATCACCTCCGCGCGGCCGATGTGCTTCTTCGCATCTGGATTCGTGCGCGTCTTGTCCGGCACCGTCCCGCTCAGCAACGGCGTCACCCCTTTATCCGCGAAATGCATATTGTAGAGCCAGCCGTCGCCGATCAGCTTGAACGGCTTCACGCCCCCTAGCACCGGATGCGACCCGATCTCCGGGAAGTCCATGTCCCAATGCCCGCGACAACCCTTATCCTTCAGGAACACCCCGACCATCCACCCCATGATCTACTTCTCCGGACCCAGCGGGAAATCCACCCCCTGATGCAGCAGCACCAAGCCCGCCTGCTCCTTAATGAGACCCTCGATG
>CAZRGY010000438.1:0-3937 GCA_964599715.1 uncultured Verrucomicrobiota bacterium
TCATCGTGGTTGTGGCGGTTGCCGTCTGAGTTGCCGGAGCCGTAGCAGAGCATCGTGTGATCCAGCAAGGTGCCATCGCCTTCCTTGATGGATTTCATGCGCTCGAGGATGTAGGCGAGCTGAGTGACGTGGAAGCGGTTGATCTGCGCAATCTTGGCCTTCTTCTCCTCGCTATTGCCATGATGAGAAAGATCGTGGTGACCTTCCTTCACGCCGATGAAAGGATACGCCTTGCCGCTGCCTTCGTTCGCGAGGACGAACGTGCACACGCGCGTGGCATCCGTCTGGAACGCCAGCACCATCAGTTCACCCATGATGCGGATGTGTTCCTCGTAGCTGGCCGGAACACCAGCCGGCATCGCGAAATTCTCCGGGGCTTTCAAGTCGGGCATGTTCGCGGCACGCTCAATGCGCAATTCCAGATCGCGCACGGCCGAGAAATACTCATCCAGTTTGCGTTGGTCGGATTTGCCGAGCTTGCCGTTCAGGTCGCTGAAATCTTCCTTCACGAAATCCAGCACGCTCTGGCGCTGGGCATCGCGTTTCATCCGCTCGGCCTTGGAGCCGGAACCGAACATGCGCTCGAACACCAGCTTCGGGTTCACTTCCTTCGGCAACGGTTGCGTGGCGGAACGCCAGGACATCGTGGAAGAGTAAACGCAGCTGTAACCGGAATCGCAATTTCCCGCCATGGAACCGGCTTCCGTGCCGAGCTCCAACGAGGCGAGACGCGTCTTGTTCGCGAGCCGGGCGGCGGCCACCTGATCCACAGAGATACCGGCGCGGATATCGGTGCCGTCCGTCTTGCGCGGCTGGCAACCGGTCAGGAACGCGGAGAGTGCCCGGGCATGATCACCGCCGCCGTCGCCATTCGCGAACGCCTTGTCAGCCGTCAGGCCGGTCAGCAAGGAGAAATCTTTCTTATGTGCCTCCATCGGTTCGAGGATCTTCGGCAGCTCGCGCAGTTCGCCCTCATAGTCCGGCTTCCAGTCCACCATGTTGATGCCGTTGGGCACATAGAGGAACGCCATGCGGTTCGGCGCCGCCTGGCTTACCTTCGTATCGGCGGCCCAACTGGTCATCGGCCCCATGGCTTCCAGCCAAGGCAAAGCGAGAGCCGCGCCCATGCCACGGAGCAACGTGCGGCGGGAAAGTAACAGGCGATTGTTCATAAGCTTTATTTAGATTGGCTGACGGGCACTATTATTCAGCAGATTCGTACTTTTCCTTCAACTCTTTACCGCGGCGCAGACGGAACGGATCGCTCTGCACGATGGAGCTGACCAGGGTGGAGAATTTGTAATCATTCTTCCCCATCTCGGTGACCACCTGCTTGATGGTCCGCTCGTCATAATATTCCAAACCGCGGCCCAGCGCGT
This sequence comes from uncultured Verrucomicrobiota bacterium, assembly GCA_964599715.1. Taxonomy (GTDB): domain Bacteria; phylum Verrucomicrobiota; class Verrucomicrobiia; order Limisphaerales; family JAEYXS01; genus JAEYXS01. The sequence continues at coordinate 1,380 of CAZRGY010000438.1, forward strand.
AGGTCATGAGTTTTTCGGTCACATTGCGGGCCAGCAAATCCTTCTTGCCCGTCAGCACTTCCTTCAACTCGCCCGGTCCCTTGAAGCTCTGGCCGTTGGGCAACGTGCCTGAGGGATCGATGACATCCGCACCATCTTTCGTGCGGAAACGGCCGATGGCGTCAAAGTTCTCGAAGGCAAACCCCAGCGCGTCCATCTGCTGATGGCAGTTCGCGCAATTCGGATTCGCCCGGTGCTGCTCCATGCGCTGGCGCAAGGTGCCCTTCAGTTCGTGTTGCTCTTCCAGCTCCGACACCCCCGGCGGCGGTGGTGGTGGTGGCGTACCGAGGATCTGCTCCAATACCCACTTGCCGCGCTTCACCGGTGAGGTGCGAGTCGGGTTGGAGGTCACCGTGAGGATGCTTGCCTGGGTGAGCAGACCGCCCCGGCTCTTGTCCGGCAGGCTGACGCGGATGAAATCATTTTCCCGGCGCCAGTCGCGTTGGCCCTTGGGGAACACCTTGTCCTCGATGCCGTAGTGCCGCGCCAGTGGCCGGTTCAGGTAGGTGAAGTCCGCATCCACCAGCGTCAACACACTGAGGTCCTCGCGGATGATCTCGCCGAGGAACAGCTCCGTTTCCTTCATCATCGCCTTGCGCAGGCGTTCGTCGAAGCCGGGGAACAATGTGGCATCCGGAGCGAAGGTCGCGAGGCGTTGGATCTGCAGCCATTGCAAACCGAAGTTGTTCACCAGTGCCATCGCGCGCGGGTCTTTCAGCATCCGCCGCACTTGGGCGTCCAGGTTTTTGCTCAATTCGTTCTTTTTGGCCAGTGCCAGCAGTTCCTCATCCGGCATCGTGCTCCAGAGGAAATAGCTCAGACGCGAGGCGAGCTGGTATTCATCCAGCGGATGCGAGTCCTTCGTCTTGGGCCGGTCATCCAGTTCTGTGCGGAACAGGAATTTGGGCGAGCACAGGGTCACCTTGACCAGTTGCTGGACTCCCCCGGCGAAATTGTTGGTACTGTCGGCCATGCCGGCCTCGAACGCTTTCACATAGCGTGCCACTTCCTCTTTCGTGGCCGGACGGCGGAACGCGCGGCTGACGAACCAATCCGTCACCAGATGCACCCGCTCTGCCTCGGACTTGCCGGCCCCGACTGCATCCACCTGCTTCATGAACTCGGTACGCGTATCGGCCGGGCCGATCACTTTGAATTCGTTGATGAAGAGCATCCGATCCCGGTTGTCTGTCTGGACGTTGGCGAATTGCGCGCGGAACTTCTGCTCGCCCGCCGGGATTTCCAGCTTCACCTCATATTCTTTCCACTTGCCCACCTTATTGGTGACGGCCACGGCCAGCACTTCCTGGTCGTTGAGGTAGAGTTTCATCTGCACCGGCTCAGCCACGTTTGCGTTCGTGGAGGCGGCGCGCACGCGGAAGACATATTCCCCCGCTGTCTTGATGTCATGCTTGACGAACAATTCCGGGGTCGCGTTGGTCACCGGGCGGGTGCCGTTCTCGCTCCGATAGCCACCGGGTTCCAAAAAGATGGAATACGTGGTGCGGGAGGAGGCCTTCGGCAGGGACAGGAACACCGAGCGCTTGGCGATACCGTCCGCCGCATCCAGGTAACGCTCCAGATGCACCGGGGAGATGCTGAGCACATCACCGATGTTGTCGAAGCCATGGCCGATGTCATCCGCCGGGAAATTCTCGGCGGCATTGAAATCCACCGCCGTCAGGTCGCGCACCGTGTTGTTATACTCGGTGCGGTTCAGGCGGCGCACCGTCACATGACCGGGATCCGGCTTCTGTTTGGCTTCCGCTTTGGCGAAAGCCGCATTCAGCGAGCTGTTGAATACCTCGATCTCCTCGTGCGTGGGTTGCGCCTTGGCCTTCTTGGGCGGCATCTCACCGGAGTTCACCTGTTGCAGGACACCCCGCCACATCCTGTGGTCTTCGAGGATGTTCTTGTCGCTCTTGATCCCCTTCAGGTCGAGATCGGCCTTCGTGCTCTTGCCGCCATGGCAATCATAGCAATACTTCTCCATGAAAGGGATAGCACCCTTCTTGAAGTCCGGGGCCGAGGCAGCACCCGTAGTGGCGGCACTGAGCAATAGGCCCAGAAACCCGCCCGCGTAACCCAATTTTTTCATTAGCGGCAACATCACGTGTATCAGACTGGCTGTAGACTTACTTATTCAACGATTTCAGCTGCATATGCAAAGCTGAAATTGCCCGGTCCAAGCCATTCTTTAACCTTCATTTCTTGCCGCGTTCACGGCCAGTTCCTCAGAGGCGCACCGGTGATCCCGGGTGACCAGCGGTAACATCGGTTGCTCGACTCGCCGGGAGGCTGGCGTCTCACTCGGGCAGGCCTTTTCCACCGCGCGATGCATCTGGCCGAACCACCAGCTGGCTTGGGAGATTCGCCGATACCGGCGATTGGCCGGGCGGCAGCTCGTTTCCATCTTCAATTCGCTCTGTTCTGTCAGTTTCATAGTGAACCTTTTGTTTAATGTTCGGCTCCTACTATGAAGGGGGACCTAGGACATCCGCTGTCCATGGTCCCCTTTT
>CAZRGY010000439.1:0-3936 GCA_964599715.1 uncultured Verrucomicrobiota bacterium
AAAATGGCGCTCTCACGTGGACTTGCACCACGAGCCCTCTCCTTCGCAGGGAGACATGCAGATCTGTTACACCTTGAGAGCAATAATTATCGATGCAACGGATGACAGGATTCCACAGTCATTCGGGCTTCGTCATTGGTCATTCCCGTCAGGGCATGGCATCCGTGGCCGGACTCGCACCGGCTAGGTCTGGAATGAAAGTCCAGGCGCTCGAGCTGCTTTGCATTCACGGACGGCGAGAACAGTTGAGGGATTGGGTTGAGAGTTGAGTGAAGGAACACAGCAGTTCTCGCACTCAACACTCAACGATCCACGCTCAACTAACAGTGGCCGCTGGAGTCGGACTTGCGCCGACACCTGCCGGGCTTCAGCCGGCCGTGCAGACTCTCTACACCATCCAGCGCGACGACAGTTTTGTTCACCGAAATAGAACTGGAGTGGCGACGACCGCGGTTTAATCTGATCGCCACCACTCCGATCGCTTTCCCTCCTTGGAAAAGATGTCTTAGGGATAAAGCATCGTAAAAATCACAGGGCTGATGATGTCTCCACCATCAGCCCCTCGGGGTTCCCCACCCGGGCCGTTTGCTTCATGGCGGAGCAAACGGGAAATCCTAACCTTTAACCGTCTTGATCGGCGGCAGCTTCACCTCTCGCGGGGCATTCAGCCGGGAGACGTCGATCGGTGCCGGACGGAACATCAAGGTGTTCCGGCGTCCTGGCTTGTAGCTCCGGCGATACAGCAAGGGGCTCTGCTTGTAGGGACTCGCGTGATACATAACGTTCCTTTGGTTAGAGGGTTGAACTGAAATGGTCGTCCGACACGGTGACGCTCCGTGGTCTTCCGCTTATCAGGCGGGCGCTCTGCTTTTGAGCTATCGGACGGGCGGAAGGCGTGGGTAATGCTCCCACCTCGGCGGTCAGCCGATCTTGTTTTCGAGACAAGTGCCGCCAGCTTATATCGACCTGCCTTCCAAAACTGAAATGGTCAGGGTGGCAGGAGTTGCACCTGCGTCCTCCCCCTTCCGAGGGGGGCCGTCTGCTGCTGACAATACACCCTGGTAAATTGGTGCTCATGGAAGGACTCCCACCCTCAACCCCGGCGTTCGAAGCGCCGTGCTCTGGTAATTGAGCTACACGAGCATCTCTGAAATGGCTGCCGGGACTGGACTTGCACCAGTTCAAGCGGTTTAACAGACCGCCGTGCTACTTTGACACTACCCGGCAATAAAAATTGGAGCTGCTGGCAGGATTTGCACCCGCATCGATTCGTTTAGAAGACGAATGCCTCATCTCACTCGGCCACAGCAGCGATGGATAAATTGGTCGGAACGGCAGGATTCTCGCCTGCGACCGCCCGGCCCCAAACCGGGTGCTCTAAAGCCTGAGCTACATTCCGATAAACAAAATGGCGGACCCGAAGGGAGTTGCACCCTCAGCCTTCCCGCAGACAACGGGCTGCTCCGCTGATTGAGCTACGAGTCCGATAGAAAATGGTGGGAGCCGCTGGTAACGCTCCAGTTCGTCACTTCCAACCTTGTTTAACGACGCCTGATCTACAGTCAGGCGGCTGGACCGATTCCCTTCAGAAATGGTTGCGGGGGCGGGAATCAAACCCGCCTGTAAGAGCTTATGAAACTCCCCTCTGGCTCAGTCGAGTTCCCCGCAGTAACAAGTAAATGGTGGAGCACGGCGGGTAACGCTCCCGCTTCAGCCTGTTTGCAAGACAGGCGCCTCACTTTTCGGCCACGGCCCCATGGTTTCACAATGACTAATGACGAAGCCCGAATGACTACCAAACCAGTATTCGTCATTCGGATTTGGTCATTGGTCATTGCAAAGCCAGCAGGTTGCCTCCGTGCTGCCCGGAGTAAGCTGGGTTTTGGAGACCCGGCAGCGTGCTGACGCGCAACCTGTTGAAAATCAGTTGATGGTCGATGGTTGAGAGTTGGTCACAGAAACGGGAGAACTGCCCTCACCGCACCCATCTCACCACTTCAAACCTAAGCAACCCATGCGAACTAATTATATATATAAAATTGAAAGGCCGGGCATGTCTTGCACGCCCGGCCTTGTCATATAACAACAAAGAACAAACACCATCACAGGGTCAATCGCCTTGTGGCCACAGGTCTTTCGCGGTGGTCGTTTCGGTGTTTAGGGCACACCTCCTCCGAAGCCCTTAGAATGTAAATCTGGGAAAATCTTGTTCGGCACGATTTTTCACTAACCCGGGGCACACCCCGCCGGTTGAGCGATAGGGATCGTCTCTGCCAAAATCTGAATTCTGTCGCGGACATCTTTAAGACGTCGCCTTTCTATGGATCACAGTGCATTACCTTTCGTTTCCCGTTTAAATACATTGGTTTTAAATCATTTCCGGCCAACAAAAAACCCTGCTTACTTGCGGTAAGCAGGGTTGGCCAAAATCTTGGATAACTCCTTAGCTGCTTACCTCCGGTTGATCTTCATTACGGCTGAGCGCCTCGCTCCCATAGGACCATGCCCGGACTGACATACCGCCACACAACAGTTCTTTCGCAAACGGCTTGGCGGCCGTTCTGGGCGATTGAATTGTTATGTTGATAATATGTTTCATTGACAGTTAAGACGATTACGCTCCCGCAAAGGTTACGTCAAATAATTTTTATAATTATTTTTAGAAATTATAAATTATCGCTCAGTGTTTCATTTTTGAAATGAAGGATAGTTCTGACTGCCTGCGCTTTCGATGTAAGCCAGCAGATCCAAAATCTCTTCACGCGACAGCACATTGATCAAGCCTTCCGGCATCGGTGAAAGCTTGGCGCGCTCTTGCTTCGTGATGTCCGCTTTGCGTATCTCGATTTTTCCAGGCGCCAGTGGATTCGGTTGCAGCACGATCTTCTGGTCGTCATCAGTGAGGATGCGTCCCGTGTAGTCTTCCCCATCGCGAGTGAACACGGTCACATTCTGGAACATGTCCGGCACCACTTTCGAGGGATGCACAATGGCTTCGAGCAAATCCGCGCGTGTGTAGCGGCTGCCGGCCGCTGTGATGTCAGGCCCCACTGCCCCGCCGATCCTTCCCAAGCGATGACACATCACGCATTGCGCGGAGAGAAAAGCGTTCTTTCCTTTTTCAAAGGATCGCCCGCGTGAAACAGCATCCAATTGCGGCAGCAATTCTTCTAACGTCCATTCCTTCACAAAATCTTTTGCCGGGATCTCCGAAGGAATTGATGCAGTCACTAAAGGCGCTTCGATCAAAGCGGCGAACTGCTTTACCTCGACATCGTTCATATTCTTCACCGCATCAGCCCGGATGTCCGTGAGAAAGCCCAAGACCTTGCTGCTGCCATGATAGCTCTGCGCCATGCGCGGGAACCAGGCGAAGTATTGCTTACGCGTCTCCTCACTCCACCCCTGCTTCACCAAGCGCAAACAGAAGGCGTAATGGATTTGTTCTTCCTGCTTGCTCTCTGGCGAGAGCAGCAGTCTCACCGTCTTCGCCACCACCGCCGGATCTTCGAGATAGACAAGCAGACTGCAAAGTTCGCGATTATATGGAGCGCTCGTGGAGGGATATTGACGGCCGAGTTTTTCGATGGCGAGCTGGCGCAAGGCTTCATCGGGCTTCCCTTGCCGCGCGAAACTCCCTTCGATGACGCGCATCTTATCGAGCTTCTGGTCTTCGCTGAGTGACTTGAGCGGCCTCTTAGCGAGGCCCTTAAGTAAAGCCGCCTGTGTCTCCCGACCAGTAGTGCGGGCCAGCGCGAGCGATGCGGCGAGACCGGCATTCACCTTGGTCTCATTGAGGGCGCGTTGCTGCCATAGCTTCACATCCTGCCATTCGAGCGCGATGCGGGCGGCATAGCGAATAGTGCGATCACCGCTATCCAGATGCGGCCAGAGAAAGTCGATCGCCTTGGGATCGGCCTTGCCATGATACGCCTC
>CAZRGY010000440.1:0-3189 GCA_964599715.1 uncultured Verrucomicrobiota bacterium
TCACGGGAAGCTCATGCTCGCGTGCGAGGAAAAGGGTCTGATTTGCCCAAGTCTGAACACCTTCCTCAAACACGCGAAATCCCGCCCCATCGACGAGCGAATCAGCAAGACTCTCGGACCCCGTTCTGGAAAGAAGCTCCGCAAGTTCGTATATTTCCTGGATCTCACAACACCCCCCCACGGCGATCGCCCCTGGGAGATAGTTCACATCGATCACACCCAGCTCGATATCGAGCTCGTCTGCTCTCAAACGGGGCAAAACTTAGGGCGCCCGTGGCTCACGCTCATGGTCGATGCGTTCACGCGCCGGATTCTCGCAATCTCCGTGTCGTTCGATGGTCCAAGCACACTATCCTGCATGCGAGTAATACGGGAATGTGTCAGGCGGCACAATCGGCTGCCTCAGACCCTGGTTCTGGACAACGGCAAGGAGTTCGAAAGTATCTACTTCGAACTCCTTCTTGCGAACTTCAAGATTCACAAGAAGTCGAGGCCCGCCGGACATCCGCGCTTTGGAGCAGTTTGCGAGCGACTCTTTGGCACGGTGAACACTCGCTTCGTTCACAACCTGATCGGCAATACGAAGCACATGAAGTACGCCCGCATGGTGACAAAGTCCTTCTTGCCGCAACGGAGCGCCGTATGGACCTTGGAGGCGCTTACGGGCACGTTGGCCGAGTTCTGCTTTGAGAGCTACGACACAACCCTTCATCGGGCGCTCGGTCTGACCCCCAGGGACTCATATTCTCTGGGAATGCAGCTCTCCGGCGAACGCCTGCACACGGTGATTCGCTACGACGCCATCTTCGAGATCCTGACCCTACCCACGAACAAGTCCGGCCAGGCCAAGGTCCACCACCAAAAAGGCATCCATCTTAACTACCTCGACTACTGGTGCCACGCCTTCACGGATCCACGCGTCGCCGGGACGAAGGTATCAGTCCGCTATGATCCCGATAACGCTGCCATCGCATATGCATTCGTGAATGGGCGTTGGCACGAGTGCATCTCGAGCAATGCTTACCTGTTCCAGAGCAGGACCGTGGGGTCCATCAAGGACGCTGCGAAAGAGCTCCGAAAACAACATTCCCAGCATGGCGCCTCGAAAGAACTCACAGCCCGCCAGATAGCGGAGTTCATGAAGAAGACCGCCGATACCGAGTCGGCTCTTCTCAATGCCGCGCGAGAGCGTGCCTCCTTGACTGCGATAAAGGTTCTCTCGGGAGACATTCGAAACACTAAGGGTCCCGTCGAAGCCCCCATCCCTGAGGACAACGTTATTGATTTCGCCGAAGGAAGCACTCCCGTGCTTACTGCGCGACTCACTGCCCCTGACTTTCGCACGGATTGTGAAGTGAGCGAGGAGGACTAAGCCATGAATCTACTTGAGCCACTTTCTCGCAACGCTCTGACATCACTGCTCGGCGCACGGGACAAATTGGATAAATGCCTTGTCCAACACTTCCGTATCATGGCAGGACTTGCAGTGATTCGAGCACACATCCTCTTCCGATCGGACTCAAACATTCTCTGTGTAGTAGGACCTACTGGCGTGGGGAAATCGCGCCTATACCGGGCGGCACAAAGGATGGTGAGCGAGATGTATGAACAGGAACTTCTCACGGACCGTGAACGTATACCGTATGTGGCGTTTCTGGCGAGTGCCACCAATATCGGGAACTTCGCCTGGGGTCCCTTCAATGAGAAGTATCTAGGTCAGTTAGGCCTGCCACTGAAGCCTTCCCGGGAGTCGCTTGGCTTGCTCGCGCACGAGGCGCAGCCGCGAGATTCACATCAAGTCCTTATGTCCGCGCTCAAGCATCGCCGACCCGTGGTGACATTCGTTGATGAGGCAAATCACATGTGCCAAGTCTCAAGTGCCCGTGTGCTTAAACACCAGTTGGACAAAATCAAGTCCTTGGCGAATGAATCGGGTGTGCTCCATGTGCTGTTCGGAACCTACGAACTTGCGGCACTGATTGAGGGTTCTGCGCAGTTGGCACGACGGTGCGACACGTTTCACTTCGCTCGCTACCGCTGCGAGATTCCAGCCGAGTGGAAGCTGTTTCGAGATATGGTTAAGGGATTTGGCAGCAAGCTGCCACTCCACCACACGCTCGACCTCGACTCCCGCAGCAACTACATCTACGAGCGCACGATCGGATGCGCTGGTAACCTGAAAGCATGGCTGTTGGAGGCAGCCTCCTTCGCATGCCGCAGCGGACGCGCCGAAATAACACTCGAGGATCTCCAGCTCTCAGAAATCCCGGCGTTTCGATTGCGGCGGCAGCTCGAGGAGGCGAAGAGAAACGAGGGGAGCATTGAGGAGAGTGAGCAGCAGCTGAACATGCTGAGAGAGATGCTGAACTCGCCGGCAGAATGCTTGCCGGCTAACAACCAGATGGAACTCGGCCTGAAGGATCAGTTCGGAAGTCAGCGTAGGTCACCGGGAGAGCGCAAGCCAGGAACCGATGTGGCGGGTGGCGCATTCACCACGGATCCGTATGTGGTGCGGGCAAGCTGATGAAGGAGCTCGGTATCCCACCTCGGTCCTGGCTCTTCAATGTGCCACTGCTCGGTCGCGGAACGGGTCAAGTAGAGAGCTTGGCCAGTTTCGTGGCCAGGGTTTCGGAAGAGCATTTTCACAGACCGTCGGGACTGCTCCATCGTGGCTTGGAATGGCACGCTCGGGGAGAACCCGAAAGCATTGGCCGGTGGCGACGTGGAAATACACACCTGAAGTTAGGATGGGCGATCAACGGCCATCCCAGCGCAAGTCGATGGATTGAGGTTCTCGAAGCACAGATGATGACCTCAAATCTTCAACAAGCCACGATTGCACGTTGGGCCCACTTCTTCCCAAAGATGCGCTTGCTTCGTCAGCGTTCATCCTGGTGTCCGGAGTGTTACAGGGATAATCCTAGGTACGATCGGCTCCTTTGGTCACTGGGCCCAGTGAGTGCATGTCCAACCCACGGGAATCGCCTTGTGGAGGCCTGCCCTTCATGTGGGAGCCGTTTTCCACCGCTGCATGCGCGTTCTCGCCCGGGGTTTTGTCCGAAGTGCGATGCACCCCTGTTTGAGGTTCTTCCGCTTCAACTCGAACCCGCGGATGGTTACGAGCTATGGGTGGCACAGGAGATGGAGCACTTTCTATAATCCAAGTTCTATTAAGAGGATGTTTGTATA
>CAZRGY010000440.1:3199-3924 GCA_964599715.1 uncultured Verrucomicrobiota bacterium
CTGGCAGCGTGCCTTCACTTTCTACAACCGTTTCGGCGGTGTTGCCGGCGTGTGCAGCGGCAGCCGGCATCAACGATGGTTCGGAGTTGGGCAAGGTGCTTGGAATCAGCCGAACCACGGCTTGGTGCTGGCTGTCAGGCCGGGCACGGCCGAACCTCGAAGGCTGGCTTCGAATAGCCTACGTGTTCGGCCTTCGACTCTGCGACTTGGTAACAGGTCGCCTCCCAACTCAGTGCTCAGTCACACGGAGGGTCGAGCGAAGGAATTTTGCTCCACGCCGGAGTGCCCGACGGTTTATCGAGGAAGTCGTCCTTCAAGAGATCGAAGCGATCCGCCGTTGCCGCAGTTCCTGTCCGCCGAGTTTGCATGAGATTGGCAGATGTGTCGGCTTCTCGCCCCGGGTCATCAGGAGACACTTCCCCGACCTGTGCTACCAGATCAGCAAGGCTCACATAGCACACTGCAGTCGAACAGTCGCAGAGCGGCGCGAACTCCTTCGCACGCAGCTTGGGAACGCACTGAAACTTGCTCGTGTCTCATCGCATCGGACGACGCGTAGGGCGATCGGGCGCAACCTTTCAAAGCCTGGCGTGCTAAGGAGTGCTGCGGCCCGGGAATTGCTTGGCCAACTTGAGCTGCCTCTCTGATCCTCGCACCCAACCAAGGGAGCAGTTGCGGATCTTGGCTGATGGCTGGTCAACGACGATCTGAATCCGGCTGCATTC
>CAZRGY010000441.1:0-2670 GCA_964599715.1 uncultured Verrucomicrobiota bacterium
GCGCGGAAGACGTCGTGAAGTACGTTTTGATTCTGGCGGTGGCGGCTCTTTTGGGAGCTGCCGCCGCACCGACGAAGCTGCTGCCGGTGGACGAGGCTGGAGTGCAAAAAACGATTACGTCGCGCAAGGGCAAGGTCGTGCTGGTGAACTTCTGGGCGACGTGGTGCGAGCCGTGCCGGAAGGAGATGCCGGAGCTGGCGAAGATGTATGGGGCGCTGAAGGCGAAGGGGTTTGAACTGGTGACGATTTCGGCCGATGAGCCGGAGGACGAGAAGGATGCGCTGGTGTTTCTGGGTAAGGCGGGAATTGGGGACCCGGCATATCTCAAGAAAGTGAAGAATGACGACGCGTTCATCAACACGATTGATCCGAAGTGGTCCGGGGCATTGCCGGCGCTGGTTTTGTATGACCGTACGGGGAAAAAAGTGAAGTTGTGGGTGGGGGAAACGGATTTGAAGGCAGTGGAAGCGGAAGTGCGAAAGCTGTTGTAGCTGCCTGGTTCGACGTTCTCGGATTCATGCAATCCTAAAGCAGGCCTCAACTCCAGCACGAGTTGTGCAAGCCGGGGGGTAGAATCGATGGACGAAGCAAATGACGGATCGAAAGCGCTGGAGGGGGGCGGGGACCTGGGATTCCCCGTCGTTGGTATAGGCGCTTCCGCCGGAGGCATTGGTGCCTTCGAGTCTTTTTTCTCCACGATGCCTACAGACAGCGAGCCTGGCATGGCCTTTGTGCTGGTGCAGCATCTGGCCCGCGACCACAAGAGCATCCTTTCGGAGTTGATCCGCCGCTACACGAAGATGCAGGTGTTTGAAGTGGAGGACGGAATGGCGGTTCATCCGAACTGCGCCTACATTATTCCGCCCAATCGAGACATGACGCTTTCGGACGGGCACCTGCATCTGGCCAAAGCTTCGCCGGCGCGTGGTGTGCGGCTGCCCATCGATGTTTTCTTCCGCTCGCTGGCTCAGGATCAAAGAGAACATGCTATTTGCATCGTGCTCTCCGGCACCGGGAGTGATGGTGCCCTCGGCGTGCGTGCGGTGAAGGGCGAGGGTGGATTGGTGATGGTGCAGAAGCCGGAAACCACAGAATACGACGGCATGCCCCGGAGTGCGATCGCGACGGGCCTGGTGGATTATGTATTGCCGCCCAATGAAATGCCTGAGCAGCTGATGGCCTATGTTTCCCGAGCGTTTGGAACGGCACTGGTTCGGGCGTCGGAGCAGCCTGCACAGATGGAAGGTGCGCTCGACAAGATTCTCCAACTGCTCCGCACGCAAACCGGCCATGATTTTTCGGGCTACAAATTGAGCACGGTCCTGCGACGCATAGAGAGGCGTATTGCCGTTAACCAGCTCGACAAGATTGAAGACTATGTGCGGTATCTGCAACTGACGCGGAAAGAAGTGGACGCGCTGTTCCGCGACTTGCTGATCGGCGTGACCAATTTCTTTCGCGACCCCGAGGTATTCGACACCCTGCAGAAAGATGTCATTCCGAAGATTTTCGCAGCCAACGAAGTGGGCAGAGCCATTCGGGTGTGGGTCCCGGGCTGTTCCAGCGGGGAAGAGGCCTATTCGATCGCGATACTGATGCGCGAGTATATGGAAGCTACGAAGCAGAGTTTCAAGGTGCAGATTTTTGCCACGGATATTGATCGCGAAGCCATTGATGCAGCCCGCGCGGGCGTTTACAGTTCCAATATTGTTACGGATGTCTTACCTGAACGCCTTGCCCGTTTTTTCGAACATGAGATACCCAATGGCAACAGTTATCGCATACAAAAAACCGTTCGCGACATGCTCATCTTTTCCGAGCATGACCTGATCCGGGACCCGCCTTTTTCCAAACTCGATTTGATCAGTTGCCGCAATCTGCTGATTTACATGGGACCCGAGTTGCAGAAGAATATCATGCGGCTCTTCCACTACGCATTGAAGCCGCAGGGAGTTCTTTTGCTGGGTTCTTCAGAGAGCGTGGGAGAAGCGGGGAACCTGTTTGCAACCCTGGATCGCTCGGCGAAGATCTTTCAGCGTAAGTTTGATGAAGTGGGTGCTCGCGGGGTGAGTCTTTCAAGCCTGTTAACGCATGTGCCCGGAGTGGTCGTCGAGCGGCCGCAGGGCGGAGGCGTGGCAAGCGAACAAAAAGTTCCATTGAAAGAAATTGTGCAGCGGACCCTCCTTGCACACTATGGGCCGGTTGGTGCGCTGGTGAATGATCGCGGTGACATTCTCTACCTGCTGGGCCGCACGGGCGAATATCTGGAACCTGCGCCAGGCGAGGCCAGCATGAATATCTACAAAATGGCTCGCGAGGGTTTGCGAAGCGATTTGACTGTCGCGATGCACCGGGCCACCACCCTGGGAATTACAGCACGCCATTTCGGGCTCAGAACCGAAGATGCCCCTGGCGAGTCAGTAGCCAACGTGATTGTCATCCCCGTTCCCGCGGGTGAGGATGGAAGCATCCCGCAGGGCCTCTATCTGATCATTTTCGAGGCCGTGCCCGTGGTTGCCGCACCGTATGCCTCGAAGGTGGCTGTGGTGGATAGCGCGGCGGCGGATTGTGCGGATCTCAACGAATACATTATCCGGTTGAAGCAGGATCTTCGTGCGAAGGACGAGCACCTGCAGGCGGTGATCGAAGAACTGGAAAGCTCCAACGAGG
>CAZRGY010000441.1:2770-3916 GCA_964599715.1 uncultured Verrucomicrobiota bacterium
GCGAAGGACGAGCACCTGCAGGCGGTGATCGAAGAACTGGAAAGCTCCAACGAGGAGTTGCGTTCCGCGCACGAGGAAATGCAGTCCGTGAACGAAGAGATGCAATCGACGAACGAGGAACTGGAGACCTCCAAGGAAGAATTGCAATCGGTGAATGAAGAGCTCTCCACGGTGAACTCCGAACTGCAGACGAAAGTGGCTGATTTATCCCGCCACAACAGCGACATGAAAAACCTGCTGAGCGGAACCGGCATCGGGACGATTTTTGTCGACCATTCGCTGCGGATTCTCCGCTTCACGCCCACGGTTTCTGCGCTCATCAATCTGATTGAATCTGATGTCGGGCGGCCGGTGGATCAGATCCGTTCCAACTTTGTTGGTTATGACAACCTGGGGGCGGAATGCCAAGAAGTGTTGCTCAACCTGATTCCGAAGGAACGCGAGGTGCAAACCACCACGGGGGAATGGTATCTGCTGCGCATCCGGCCCTACCGGACGCTGGACAACGTGATTGAGGGTTTGGTGATCACGTTTACGGATTGCACGGCAATGAAGACCGCCCAGTTGGCGCTGCAGGATTCCGAGGCCGTGCGGCGCCTGGCGGTGGTGGTGCGAGACGTCCGGGACGCCGTTCTGGTGCAGGACCTGACGGGCCGCATTGTGGCTTGGAACCCGGGCGCGGCGAGGATGTACGGCTGGAGCGAGGCCGAGGCACTGACGATGAATATTCGCGAAATGATGCTGGAAAAGGATGTGGAAGAAGCCCTGGCCGGAATCCAGAAATTGTGTGAAGCTGGCGTGCTGGAGCCACAGCGGCAAAAGCGGGTGGCAAAAGGCGGGAAAAGTATCGAAGTGTGCGTGATTGCGTCCTTCCTGGTGAATGATGCCGGAGAAACCTACGGTATTGCGACCACGGAACGGGTTTTTGTTCCCTAGCGGGAAATTGGCTATTTTTCCGCGCGGGCTTTGGCCAGGCGCTGGAGGAAATTGGTTTCTTCTTCGAGGCCCTGGAGGGCGAGGCGGGCTTCGGCGATGAGGCGGATGGCGGCGACAAGGAGCATGAACGCGCCGAGCACGCCAAGGATGACTGGGATCACGTACCACTTGGAAGAAAAGATCGATACGAGGCCGATGGAGACGCTGGTC
>CAZRGY010000442.1:0-3908 GCA_964599715.1 uncultured Verrucomicrobiota bacterium
GGTCGGCAAGATTGTGCGCTTGCTGGCTGACGATGTTTTCCAAGGCGCGGACAGAGGCGCTGGCGAGGTCAGGATCACGACATAGCTCAATGAGGAACGGTGCGGCGGCGACATCTTGCATGGAAGCCAAGGCAGTTTCTGCTCCTTGCCAAGAATCGGAGTGCTGATCCTTGGACTTGATGATCTCCATCAGCAACGGCACGACGATAAAGCCGCCTTGCGCAGCGGATTCCCAATCTTTGATCTCGATGGCATAGCGGGCGGAATGTTCCGGTGTGCGCGGAGTCCAACCCAGTTCCTGCAAAGCGAGAGCGGCGATATGGCGTATCGCTGGTGTGTCATCGGCCAAGCGTGCGGCCAGCGGTTCGGCGGCTTTGGCTGACTTGACGTTAGCCAGGGCTTTCACGGCGGCTAGCCGGGTATTGCTGATGCGGCTGCTTGCGGCTTCGCCTAGAGAGGACAGGGCGGGCTCACCGAGACTAGCGGCGTCTTCCCATTTTTCCAGCAAGACCAGTTGGCGTGCCTGAAGTGACTGATCTTTGGCTTCCCAACCAAGGTTGTGAAGCGATTTGGCACTCGCTTTGCGGACGGCTTCATCCTTGTCTTGGATGCGTTTGGCGAGGGCTTCGGCTGCGCGTTTTTCCGCCAGGCGTCCCAATGCCTCGGCAGCGGCTTGGCGCAGATCACGGTCCGAATCATCCAGCGAAATCAGCAAGGCTTCCATGGTTGCTTGCTTACGGGCTTGCATGGGGTCGGCCGCTTTGGAGAGCTTTGTCTCCAGAGCAGCTTCATCGGTGCCTTCGCCTTCGCCGATTTTTTCCAGCACCTCCATGGCCGCTTGGCGGACCCAATAGTCTGAGGACTGCGCGCGTTGGCGCAGAGCGGCGGCGGCATTCTTGGACTCAGGAGCTTTTTCCCAATTCTTGTTCAACCGTCTTAAAACCCCTCCAGCAGTCTGGCGGACTTGATCGTGGTCATCGGTCAAGGAGAGCACGAGATGTTCAATGGCGGCGGTGTCGCCAATGCGGCCGATGGAAATCACGGCAGCCAAGCGGGTATCGCGGTCCTTGTCGCGCAGGCAATTGACCAAGTGGGTGATGACGCGTGAATCCTTGAACTTGCCCAGTGCTTCCACGACGGCCATGCGCACATCCCACGCATCGTCCCTCAAGAGTTTGGCGAGGGGATCGATGGCGCGGGCGTCGCCGAGTTTGCTCAGGGCTTCGACGGCAGTGGCGCGGACGCGGGCGTCTTTGTCGAGCAAGGTGTGGATGAGTGGTTCCACGGCGCGGCCATCGCCGAGGCTGGCGAGCCCTTCCACCGTTTTGGTGCGGACGTTGTTATCCTCGTCCTTGAGCGCTTCGATGAGGGGCTTCAGCACCTTCGGATCACCGATCCAGGCCAAGGCTTCGACGGCCTGCATGCGCTTGTAGTAAACACTGGTCTTGAGCGTGACGATCAGGGGATCGATGGCGGCTTGGCCCAGTTCGGCGGCTTTCTCCAGTTTGCCAAGGGCGACGAGTTGCAGCGCCTTTTGGGTCTCGTTGGCCGGGGACCAGCCAAGCGAATCTAGCGCACTGGCAGCACGCCAGCGGACGCCGCTGCTATCGTCCTTCAAGGCGGCGACGAGGGGTTCCATCGCGCGGCGATCGCCGATTTCGCGCAGGGCTTCGGCGGCGGCTTCGCGGACGGTGGCGGCACGATCATGCAGGGCTTTGACGAGCGGATTGGCGGCGCGTTCGTCCTTGAGTCGACCTAGGGCAGTGACGGCCAAGGTGCGGACTTCGGGAGCGGCATCGCTCAAGGCCGTCAGGAGGGGGTCCAGCGCGGTGGCGTCGTCTTCCATAGACGCCAGTTTTTCCACGGCTTTTAACCGTGTCTTCGCGTCTTTGGACTTAAGCTGCTGTAACGTCCACCAAAGCATTCTCGGCTCAAAACTTTTAGCGGGGCGATAACCCGCTAGGTGCTAATAGGTTACGCAGCAATCCGAGGGCTGGTCACGGCCAGTCCGTACGGACCTGTCTGGTTCCCAAGACTGAAGATAGCAGTTTCCGTTCTCAGTGCACGCCGAACTTACCTTATTGGCGTGATTTAGAGGATGTTACGCCAAATCGGGCGGCTAAATGGCCCGATTTTGCGCGGAATGCCGGAAGAATGTTTTTAGTGCTTGATGGCACTATTCGCCGCTCTGGTATCCGAACAGCTTGCGCTCTTTGATGAGCTTGGCGACTTCCTCGGGGACCATGCTTTCCCAGGCGGGATCGCCGGAGCGGAGTTTCGCCAGGCAATCGCGGGAGAAGATGGGGAGGCACTCCTCATCCACATCGCGCAGACCTTCGATGAAGCGGTTCTCCACGAGGTAGGCGTAGAGGTGGCGGAGGTTCGGGGCCACGCGGAGGTTGCCGGCGGTGATCATCATGCCGGTCTTGGGCTCTTTGAGCGGGTAGACGTAGAGCTTCAGGTCGTTTTTGAAGAGGCGACCGAAGGATTCGAGAATACCGCCTTCGAGGTCCGCGTAATACTTCTCGTCGAAGATCTCCTTGAGACTGGGCACACCCATGACGATGCCGATCATCTTCTTCGTGTAACGGAAGAGATAGGAGGCGAGGCGATGGTATTCACCGTAGTTGGAGATGAGCACCGGTTTGCCGAGGGCACCGAGGATGTCCACGCGTTCGAGGAAGTCCTTGTGGTCGATCTTGTCGCCGTCGGTGAGGTTCTTGAGGGTCATCTCCATCAATACCAGCACGTCTTCGCCCTGGACCTTGGGCTCTTGCACGAAGAGCGACTGGGCGTTGTTGAGCATGTCGATGGTGACCTTGGTGACGGGGCGGAAGCTGCCGCGCTCCACCATGATGGCCTTCTTGTAGAGCAGATCGGCGGGCTGGACGACGCGTCCATCGGCCAGGAACATCGCGGCCTTGGTGAGACCGGTCTGGACGAGATGCAGCGCCATGAGCCGGTTATCCACACCTTTGAAGGCGGGGCCGCTGAACTCGATGAGGTCCACCTCCACGCGCTCGAGGGTCAGGTTGTCCAGCAGGGAACGGATCATCGCCTCGGGATTCGCGTGGTTGAAGAGGGCGGCATGGATGAGGTTCACGCCGATGATGCCCAGCGCTTCCTGTTCCTGCAGGTTCTCTTTATCGATCAGGCGGACGTGGATGATGATCTGGGAGGGCTCCGCGCCCGGTTCGTCCTGGAACTTCATGCCGAGCCAGCCGTGCGCTTCATCCTGACGGGTGTAGCTGCGGGCCACCACGGTATCCGCGAAGGCGAAGAACTTGGTGGTCTCGCCACGTTTGCTGGCGAGGCGGGCGATGAGCAGATCATACTCATACTTCAGCATGGTCTGGAGACGTTGCCGGCTCACGTAACGGTCGCAAGCGCCGTAGATGGCGTCGCTCACGGTCATGTCATAGGCGGAGATGGTCTTGGCGATGGTGCCGGAGGCACCGCCCACGCGGAAGAACCACCGGGCGACTTCCTGCCCGGCGCCGATCTCGGCAAAGGTGCCGTATTTGCCGGGGTCCAGATTGATTTGCAGGGCTTTTTGGTGGGTACTTTGAACTTCTACACTCATCGCGGGCTGCAACTTAGGAAGGGCTGCCCAAAAAAACGAGTGAGAAATCGCAGTTTTGATTTTTGTCACAATTTGCCCGGCTGGTTCATTTTGTGACTTTGAGGGGAAGGGGGAGTTAGACACGACCCCGACAAAAGTGCCGGGGTGAAATTTCACGAATTGTCGCGAATCAGCCCCCAAACAATCACCCTCACACTCAACTCTCAACACAAACTCCACTCAACAAATAGTCCCGTAATGCAATTACCGTTTCCTGAAGATGGCCTTCCCGTTTGATCTGTTCAGAGCTGCTCCTACGATGCGTCCTGTGCTGCGTCACTCTAGC
>CAZRGY010000443.1:0-3902 GCA_964599715.1 uncultured Verrucomicrobiota bacterium
AAGACTCATGCTTCCGCCGATTTAGCCGGTCACA
Organism: uncultured Verrucomicrobiota bacterium; assembly: GCA_964599715.1. Lineage (GTDB taxonomy): Bacteria > Verrucomicrobiota > Verrucomicrobiia > Limisphaerales > JAEYXS01 > JAEYXS01. Next base: position 35 of record CAZRGY010000443.1, read on the forward strand.
GGCGCATGTTGTCCAACGATTTCTACCTGCTTATACGATCTGAACAATCGCCCCGCATTCTCAATGCATGGCCGTCGCGCGCGATTGCTGGTTTGGAATGCACAAGGGAACGGCATGCTTCTGCTTGAGGCTGCGCTTCATGGAATGATACGCCATCCAACTGCCGATAATCGTGATGAACTGCTCGAGATAGGCGATCGGCACATAACGCAGCTCTTCCATCTCCGGCAGCGGCTGCAATCGTTTCAACCGTATCGATGTCACATTGGGAAATATCTGCCAGAAAAAGTGACAGCGCCGGATATGCGTCTCCATCAGATCGGAGAGCCAGGGCGGTTCCGTCTCATCATTCTGCATCAGCAGCACACCCATGTCCTGTTTCCGCTGCTGGGATAAGTGACGCAGGTAACCTTCTACCAATACATACGTGACCGTCCGGTTGACCATTCGGCGCTTCCGGTCTTGCAAAATTTCCTTAAGCGAACGATGCGCCTTATACGTATGCGCCGCCCCCACTGCCCGGACGATCCGGTGCGGGTTCGGTTCCTTGAGCAGATAATCCGTGCCCAACACCGTCGCCAAAAACCTGCCCTCCATCGGCAAATCGTTCGGCAGATAGATATTGCGCGCGACCTCGGCCCGCATCACGTAAAGCTGCTCCGGAATCACTTTCCCACCCACCAAGGCCAGATGCGAAACCGCCAGCGATAATTTATCGAACAGCGACCGCTTCGGCTTGAAGGCGATGTCTTTCACCGGCTCATCCACCACGATGACACTGTCCCGCTTCTCCCCCATCGTGCAGAACATGTTCCAGAGTGTATCCGGATTGTGGATGACCACATCTCCATCCATCACGAAGAGAAACTTGGAAGAGGCTTCCGACGAAGCATGCACAAACGCATTCCACGCCGCTGAACGGTTTCGCTCCGGATTGCGGATCATGTGGCAGACGAATGTGTCCCGGTGCTCATGACTGTTCACTTGCGCTTGAAACACCTTCTCCACCGTAGCCGTCGCCTGGGTTCGCTCTTCTCCCATCACGCAGATGATCTCGCAATACAGACCGCGTTTGCTCAATTCACTGAACAGGCTTTGGTTGAACAAAGAGGTGAGCGCCGTGGCATCGAACTCCGTGCTGCTGCCTGCCAGAATCCCGATTGAGAGAAATGTTCCGGGCGCCTGCTCTTGCGGTGCCACTTGCATTTCCTCTTCAGGACGCAATGCGCTTTCCGCCTCAGGGGCAAGTGTTGCCATTGCCGCCGTTGGCAGTTCGCATTCCGTGCCCGTGGCTCCGCCATCTTCTTTCGCAAATTGCATGATACGTTGCATAATGAAATGTCCTGTTCCGCTTTCTCGAACTGAAGCCGATTTCGAAAACGCCCTAATCACTGAGGTTTCAGGCTTTTAGCGGCGCTTGCTAGGACCAGCTTCGCTTCTCGAAAGCATCTGCCTGATATATTCAGCAGGGAACAGGCCAAGGCGGACTGGCCGGGGGAAAGAAACCGTAGAAGTGTTAAAAGAGATCGCCCTCACGTAAGGGCGCGAACCCGCATGAGATTATTCCTCAGGCAGGTCTTGATTCTGCGTCTCTGGCAGAAAAGCGAGGAAAACCAAACCCAGCAGAAAGAATCCACCGAGACAGGTGATAGCCGCACGCAGATCCATGGTGGACTTCATCCAGGCCGAAAGCCAGATGAGTACCGGGGCGGCAAGGATGCGTCCCGTATTGAAACAGAATCCCGAACCCGTCGCCCGTAAATGAGTCGGAAACAGCGCCGGGAAATAAGCCGCGTAACCCGCATGGATGCCTTGCGCGAAAAACGCGAACACCGGCAGCAAGAACAACAACAAACCGTAACTGCCCGTCATCGAAGGCAGCCAGCAGATGGCGGGTGTCAGCACCAAGGCCGCAAGGTGCATCATCACAAATGTCTTCTTGCAACCCCACCGCGCACTGATGGGACCAAAGGCCAGCATGCCCACGCCTGCCCCCGCAGTCTGGATGAAGCCGAAGGCGATCTTCGACTTGCTCGCCCAATCAGGATCCCCCGCACGCTTCAGATAATCCGCCGCGATATCCTGCCCGGCCACCACCACCCCCCAGAAAGTCGCCAAACCCACCATGGCTAGCAATGCACCAAAGATGGCCCGCGCCCGCCACTTGGCCGAGCGGAACATATCCGTATAGCTGCCCATCTGGTCAGCCTTGTTCTTCTTCGCCTCTTTCCACGTCTCCGGTTCCTTCACGCTCACCCGCACCCAGAGCACCAGCAAGGCCGGGATGACACCCACCAAGTAAGCAGCCCGCCAGTTGCTGCCCACGAAGAGACCGGTCGCCGCCGCGAGCCACAGCCCCATCACACTCGTCGCATGGAAGATGCCGCCGGCACGTTCCCGTGCATGCTTGGGGAACACCTCGGCGACCAGAGCCGCACCGACCGCCCATTCACCACCCACCCCCATTGCCACCAGAAAACGCAGTGCTCCCACATGCCATATCTCTGTGGCAAACGCCGTGATCCCGGAGAAGATGGAATAGCACAGGATGGTCACAGCCATGATGGGCCCGCGTCCGTACTTGTCAGCCAATGAACTGAACAGCCAACCGCCCAGCGTGCCGCCCGCGAGAAAGATACCGAGAAAGCGCTCGCCCCAAATCTTCACCAGTGGATCATCCGCTGAAACCTTCAACAGCTCCGGCAGCATGTCCGCCCGCGTGATGTTGTAGAGCTGACCCTCGAACGCATCAAATACCCAGCCAAGTGACGCTACGATGAGTATGAGCCACTGGTATCGGGTCACTCCCTGATACCATTTCTGCGTTGGAGATGTCATGAGCGCAATTGCTGTCGGCTAGGGTTGGTTCGGTAAGCGTTACGTCTCTCAAAAGGCCACGGTCTTGCCCGGGATCGCGATGGGGTAATTGCCCTCGGCATCCGGTTTCACCGGTGGCTCCATGTCCCACGTCACAGTCTCCGGCATCAGCTGGAGCTTGGAGTTGATCGCTTCATCCCACTCGACCTGCTTGCCGGAATAGACCGCCATGCGGCCCATGATGGCGGTCATCGTGGAGTGCGCGGCCTGCTCCAGTTCATTGAAAGGCTTGTCATTGCGGATGGCCTCGATCAATGGGTAATGCTCCAACTGATGACCGTCCTCGGCCGTCTTCAACCGCAAGTCCCACGCGTTGGGTCCGGTGATGCGGAAGATCTTGTTCTGCACGTTCAAGTCCGCCTTGCCCTTGGTGCCCACCACATGTTCGCTCACCACCGTGTGTGTGCCTGCCTGTCCTTGACGGCACTGGCTGGAGAGCTTGGAACCGTCGGCGTATTCGTATTCGACGAAGAAATGATCGTAGATCTGGCCGTGCAGCCGTTTGTCATTTCGCACCTGCCGTCCACCCATGCCCTGCGCGCGGACCGGGTGACCCTTCTTGATCCAATTGATGATGTCGAGGTTGTGGATGTGCTGGTCCACGATAAAATCGCCTGAGATCCACGTGAAGTAATACCAGTTGCGCAACTGGTATTGCAGCTCAGACTCATCCGGCAACCGCTCCAATCCGCCGCGCGCATTACCCAGCCAGTAGCAGGTCATCGAGGTGATGTCGCCCACCGCACCATCATGCAGGCGTTTGACCGTTTCCTGATAAGCGGCCTGATGATGACGTTGCAGACCGACACCGACTTTCAAATTCTTCCGCTTCGCTTCCTCAGCCGCCGCCAACACTGTGCGTACGCCGGGGGCATCCACCGCCAATGGTTTCTCGACAAAGACATGCTTGCCCTGCTTGACCGCTTCCCGGAGATGATATGGATGAAATCCCTGAGGCGAGGCGATGATGGCCAGGTCCGCCTGAGCGATC
>CAZRGY010000444.1:0-3894 GCA_964599715.1 uncultured Verrucomicrobiota bacterium
AACCAGAGCCGTCGTCGAGGCGCTCAAGAAGGTGGGCGGCATGATCAAATACACCGAGGACCCAAAAAAGAGCCATGGCCAGATTTGCGAGGCTTGGAAGGAGCAAGAAGGTCTCGCCGAGTGGTTGTTCGCCCAGCACAAGCCTGTGGGCAAAGTAGAAGCTGAACTTTTGAAACAAATCCGATGAAACTTCCCCAATTCCTTGTTCTATCGCTCGCCTGCGCGCTCTGCGCCTGCCTCCAGCCCGTTTTCGGCGGTGACCTTAAACTTACGGAGACGGCCGACACCATTCGCATCAGCCAGCGCGACAAAACCGTGCTCGAATACGTCAAGACCGCGAGGCCGGTGCCCGAGGGGATTGAGAAGCACTTCAGCCGCAGCGGCTACATTCATCCCATCTACACCCCGACCGGGCAGGAACTCACGGGCGACTATCCCGAGGATCATGCCCATCAACACGCGCTGTTCTTTGCCTGGACGAAAGCCGGCTACAACGGCCAAGAAGTAGACTTCTGGAACCAGGCGAAGGATCTCGGCAGAATCGAGTTTCGCGAGGTGGTGGACCGAAAGCGGGAGGAGCAGAGGGTCTCCTTCAGCGTCAAACACGCGTTCATGGTGAAGGTCGGCGACAAGTGGATTGATGTGCTCCATGAGGTCTGGACAGTCACCGTTCATCAAACCCCGGCGGACCATTTTCTCTTCGACGTCGTCAGCGTTCAGCGGTGCGTGACTGATAAGCCGCTGAACCTGGCCAAATATCACTACGGTGGCATGTCGATCCGCGGCAATTACCAGTGGCTGAAGGAAAAGGAAGATCACAGCATCAAGCCGGGCGACCTGCAGTTCCTTACCAGCGACGGCAAGGACCGCTGGGAAGGCAATCACACCCGTCCCAACTGGGTCGCCCTCTCCGGCCGGATTGACGGCCAGGACGTCTCGTCCGCCGTCTTTTGCAGTCCGAAAAACTTCCGTGCGCCACAATCCGTGCGGATTCACCCGAACAAACCCTATTTTTGCTTTTCGCCCATGGTCGAAGGTCCTTTCAAGATCGCGCCTGACGAGGAATACGTTTCACGTTACCGCTATCTGGTGACATCGAAGGCCGCCGACGTGAAGCTGATCCAAAAACACTGGGAAGAATACGCGAAGACTGAGAAATAGCCGGTCGAAGAGTTTGAAGCGCAATTCAAGAGTTCAACCCGGCCTGCTGGCAACGCCGAGCAGAGTTTTCCATGGCCCTCACCGTAACGCAAAGGGTATGCACGCCAATGTTCCACCCTTTTCCGAGATAGGGAACCCCAGCCACCGAGAGTGCTCTAAAGTGGGATCGCTGCATGGCTTCGAACGCCGTTCCGATTCGTCACTCACCGCTTCCACAGCGTCGTCAACTCCGCCTCGCTCACGAAGCCATCCTTGTTCTCATCCAGCCAGTCGAAGAGCGCGGTGGCGAGTTCGTCGCGGGTGGGTTTGCCGTCTCCGTTCATGTCGCGTTAATTGAAGGGACTGCTCATGCCGCCGCCGGTGCCGGTCATGGATGAACTCGGCAGCGGCCCGCTGGATGGCTAAGGTCTTGCTAGGCATGAAATAATGATACTGTTCCTCCTAATTGTTCCTTCAGCGGCGAGAATATGGACAGTTTTATTTTGTGCGCTTTATCTGGACCTTCAGATAGCAATCCAACTTGAGGTTTGGGCTACTTGCTTGAAAGGTTACCGTAATTGCCTTCGTGCAGAGGCATTGAGACGGATGCTCAAAAGGGAATGGGCGTGAACATGAATGTTTTCATTTGCTGAGGTGAAGGGTTGGGCCAGTTTGATCTGTCCATCATTGACAGTGTCGGCCTGTTTGAGGCTGGCGGCAGAGGTGCCAGCAAGACGTGTCATTGATGATAGCCAGGGGCAACAGCGGCTAAGTATAAAGCCCAACAGTAAACTCTACTGTTGGGCTTCCCGGCGATGTGGTTGCCCCTACATCCCCACAGCATCAGTGAGCCGTTGCCAGTCCTCGGGCGATGGAACCCGCTCATCCCGCTCAATTTCTTGCAGCCGCCCGCGTGGAATATCCGTGATTGCAGATACTTGCCGTTGCGTCATCCCGCTTTCCATCCGCGCCTTTTTCAACCGATCCCCAAGTGTCTTAACCTCCTTTGGGGTGGCCTTTCGGCGTTGGGTCATGCCGGTATCCGGGGTGCGCTTGGCTTGAATTTCTCGCTGTGCAATACCCAACAGTGCTAACGGATTTAGGCAGGGCAGTGCGGATTGTGGGGCAATCCGCACTGAATGATTTCACACTCCTTGGGTGAACGGGCGGACCATGGCGGGTAGCTCAAACGGTCCGCGAAGTTCGGTTTCGCTAGGCCAAGGTCACATCAGGCGGTTACGAGGGCATGGCGGACGGGCAACGATTGGGTGAAAGGGAGGGAGGGTAACCCGCGGCCCCGACAATAGCCGGGGTGAAAATACGCTGAATACACGGAAAGGGAAAATGGCCGAGCCGGTGTCTTTTTTAAATTTTGTGTAGTTATAGGAGTTATAGCGAGTGGAGTGATAACGCATCCCCCAAGAACGTGTCAGTCTGGGCACGTGATGAGCGCGAACGAAGCGGAAAAAGAAGCTCAAAGTTCAAAACTCAAAGCTCAAAAGAATCGATAAAAGGGTTAAAGAGGTTAAATGGTGTAAAACAGGCAAGACGGGAAAGCCCTTGTGGGTGGAGAAAGCGAAATTTTGTCTCCATGGGGCGCACTGGGCGCACTGAAGCCTCACGGGTTCGGAAAAATCATGGCAGATTGACGATCAGAAACGGGAAGACCCAGAGAGGTCCTGACCGAGAAACGAGGAAATAACGGTGCAGACCAGAGGAATGAAGGTGAAGGGGCATGAAGCGTAAAACGTCAAATAATGTGGTCGTGGATGATCCGTCTATCCTTTTGACAGGGATGGAGCGGGGTGGTTTAACGGATTGGTTCCCTATCAACCGCATGTTTATTGCGAAAAACAGCCTGCGTCAGCTCGGCGTTGCCGCCGTGGCTTTGGTCTTTTCTACCCAAGGAGCCTGGGCGGCTTCCAAGGGTGATCCCATGTTCGAGCGGGATATCCGGCCCATCCTCAAGACGCATTGCTTTCATTGCCACGGCGAGGAGGAGAAACCCAAGGCGGGACTCGATGTGCGGCTGCGGCGGTTCATCGCGCAGGGCAGCAAGGACGGTCCGGTGCTGGTGCCGGGCAAGCGCAAGGAAAGCGCGTTGTACCTGGCGGTGCAATCCGGCGAGATGCCGGAGGGTGAAACGAAGCTGACACCGGAACAGGTGGAACTCATCGGCCGTTGGATAGACAAGGGGGCGAAGACACTGCGGGCGGAGCCGGAGAAGCTGGAGGGCTATTATTTCACAGAAGAAGAGCGGCAGCACTGGGCCTTTCAACCGCTGACACAACCAGCTGTGCCCAAGACACGCAGCCGTGATCAGGTCCGCACGCCGATCGACGCCTTCCTCGTGGACAAGCTTAAGGAGAAGCGTCTGAAATTCTCTCCCGAGGCGGACAAGGAAACGCTTATCCGGCGGGCGACGTTTGACCTCATCGGCCTGCCGCCTACGCCAGCAGAGGTAGATGCTTTCCTGGCCGATAATTCTCCGGATGCCTATGAGAAGCTGATCGACCGTTTGCTGGCATCGCCACATTACGGGGAGCGGTGGGGACGGCACTGGCTGGATGTGGCGGGCTATGCGGATTCCGAAGGCATCACGGCGACAGATGCGTTGCGCAAGTATGCGTGGAAGTATCGCGATTACGTCATCAAAGCTTTCAACGAAGACAAGCCCTTCAACGAATTCATCGTGGAACAGCTTGCCGGGGATGAGTTGCTGAAGCCGCCCTACAAAGATCTTTCACCTGCGGA
>CAZRGY010000445.1:0-2972 GCA_964599715.1 uncultured Verrucomicrobiota bacterium
TCTCCGCAACGCCAAGCTCTGGGTGGATGCCGAGTTCTATCTCTATGGCGAACTCACGAACGCCGGAGGCAAGAGCAACCCGAACATCCACCTGGACACGAAAGAGCACGGCACGCTGCGTATCGCGGTGGACAAGGATTACCTCAAGCAGGGCGAGAAAAACCTGCTCTACAAGAAGTTTGGCGTCCGTGCGGTCGGAAGGCAGAACCTGAAGACCTTCGAGATGGACCCGAATTCATTGCAGTTCGTGGAACTGTTGGAGCACGATTCGGCATACTCCCAGTCGTATCTTGATGCCTTGATGCAACGCGCCGCCCCAGCGTGGGCCGGCGTGGCGGACCCTGATGCCTGGCTGGAAGAGTTGCGCGGAGGGACTCATGCCTAAGGCGGCAACCGTTCATGGGGTGCTCTGCGATACGAGCTACTTCATTCGTTGGGCGAAGCCGAACGAAGCACTGCACCCAGCGGCACATGATTACCTGAAATTTCTGGTCGAGGGTGGTCACGAACTTTACGTCTCGACCATTGCGCTGGCCGAGTATGCCGTCAGGGACTCCATCGCAAATCTGCCGCTTCGCTACTTCCGCGTCTTGCCGTTCAACATCGACCATGCCCAGCGGGCCGGGGAGTTTGCCCGGGCGGTGTTTGAAGCTCGAAAGAATCTGCCCGTGCAGTTGGAGCATCGGGCGATTGTCGCAAATGACACCAAACTGTTTGCTCAGGCGGATGTGGTGCCAGCGATCACCCATTATCTGACCGCTGACCGCGAGTGTGAGAAGGTCTTTACTTTGTTGAAGTCCGTCATCACGCCCGCCTTTCAATTCGTCCATCTGTCGACACCTTGGCATCAAACCTTTGGCCACCTCAATCTACCCACTTGATCGCGCCTTCGACGCTGGCCGAAGGACGCCTGCTCATCCTCTCCGGCTTCACCGCCGCCGAAAAGCGCATCACCACCGAACTCGCCACACGTCGCAACGCGCTCGTTGCCGCCCTTGCCGACGAAGTCTGCTTCGCCCACATCACCCCCGGCGGCCAGTCCGAACGCCTCGCCAATCGCCTCACCGAATGGGGTGTGCCGTTTTTCACACTGGAAACACCCTGACCGCGCTGCTGGACGGGGTAAAGACGGGCATATCAGCCCCTCGTGGAGGCCGCCCGGCGGGTGCTTGAAAATCACCGGATCAGGAATTTCAGTTCGACCGTGGAATGCGTGACACGGCGGGCAACAGCATTGAAAACATCCACCTCGAAGGGCTTTCCGATGTTGTTGCCCGAGAGATCCTCGATGGTGGTGAGGATGCGGATGCGGTATCCGCCTCCTGCCCACGCCACTTCTGGCGTGAACTGCCAGACCCTCTCCCGGTCGGTCAGCATCACGGTGCCTTCCACGACATTCCCGTCCGGGGCAAGCACCGTGATGGCCCGCTGTGCCAGCGCATGGTCCATGGGCTTGCCGAAATGAACCGTCAGCGGCTGACGCCCGCCGGAGACAGGTGAATGAATCTGCCAGAGACGGGGATCGATCGCTTCGCGGTCCGGCGTGCCCACGCTAAAATGCTTGCGAAATGAAGCCTTGAGCGGGAGGCCGCGCGCGTCCTTCACAGACTGGTCCACCTCAAGCACAAATCGTTTTCCGGCCTCCAATGAAGGACCGATCTCCTCCAGTGGCTTCACCTCGCGCTTGATGCGCCCCGGGTCGATGAAAAGCGTCAGCCGTTTCATGTCCGGGCTCCATAATTCCTCGTCCAGCTCCAGAAAGGGCAGTTCCACAGGCTGGCCGTTCTCGCGCAGCAAACGGATGTGCTCATACACACGGCCCCGGCTCATCGGAGCGGTGAAGTGGATGTAGAATTTGAGCAGGTTCTCAGGAAGCACGTCGGCACTTGGATACACCGCCTGCACCAGCGTCGATGGCATCAACAACATGTCAGGAACCCGATGCGGCGCGGTGTGCGTGCGTGCATCCGGACCGAACCCGGGAAGCTTTGACAGCCGCAACACCCCGCGCAGCCGGATGCCGGGTTCCAAGTCAAACTGGGGCGTGAATCTCACTACAGCACCCTCGACGGAGCAACTGCCCAGCAAAGGCGGGACATCCACGTCTGTAAGAACGTCGCCCGTCTCCACGAACACGGCGAACGCCTGCTGCCACTTCAGAGCATCCCAGCCCGCCACCGCACTCAGCGTGGCTGCCGGGAGGTTGACGGCCTCAAGACGGGGCCGATGTGGGGCCGAATCGTTCACACGCCAGGCAAGTGAAGGCTCCGCCGCCCTCGCGTCCGGCAAAAAGCAGGCCGCCAGAAACATGGCGGCCTGCATCACGCAGCGATTTCCGGAGAGAATCACGGCAACGGCAGCGACTCCAGGCTCAGCGCCCCTTCCGCGCTTCGCCTCACAACAAGCGCATGCTTCTCATCCAGGCGGTCCATTTGTTCGATGCCAGCCCAGTCCTTGATGGTTTCGTATGGCTGTCCCTTGATGCCGCCGCCACCAACGGGGGAGGTGATGCTTTCCGCACCCTCGATGTTGTCCGTGCTGACCTTCATGATGCCCCGTGCGTTGTTGGCGATGAGCACCCAGTCCTTGCCATCCTTGCTGTAGGTGATCATGTCGAGGGGGCGGTTGCGATTGCCCAGCTCGGCGATGGTCTTGCCCTTGATCTTCGCCCCGGGCTTCAACTCGCTGATGGGAAACTGCACCAATGGCGTGCAGGTGTAGGCGGCAAGCAGTGATGGCGTGTTGCCCACCTTGAAGGGCACGAAGGTGCGCACAGGCGACCGGGTCTCAAACTTTCCGTGGGCACCATGATAAATCTCCACGCTGGTGCCGTTGGGAACGGTCTGAAACGGGAAAGGTATGGCGCGCAATGTGGATGCAAACTCCTCATTCGAAAGTCCGGCGATCAGCACGCGGTCCTCGAGAAACCCGATGTCGGTGATGGATTCCTGGCGGGGATTGCTCTTGCGCTT
>CAZRGY010000445.1:2982-3882 GCA_964599715.1 uncultured Verrucomicrobiota bacterium
CCACGCCGTCCACCGGCGCGTCCGGAAGCACGGCCTTGGAGAACTTCACCCTGTCCAGGGAAACGGCCTCCAGCCCGCCGCCCGCCCCGGTGCGCAGCAGCACGGACGCACCACCGCGTGACCTGGAAACCGCGAGATACGCCTGTTTGGAAACGGGATTCACCGCCAGGTCATCGATGATGACTTGATCAGGCGTTGTGCCCAGCATGGCGGCGATCTTCTGGCTCAAGCCGTCGGCCTTGATGGCCCCAGCCTTGCCGGCCTGCGTATCGCCCGTGGCAATCGCAAACACGGCGGCCGACTTGCTGTCAGCAACGAAAAGGATGCCTTCGGGGCCAAACGCAAGCTGGCTCATGGATTGAATGTCCGGCCTGCCTTCCTTCATGCCGGCGGTCCAGTTCGCCGCTTGCGAAGCGAGGGGTGTGAGCGCGGCCAGAAGGACGGCGGCGCAACAAGGGATGGTATGCTTCATAGGGTTGAGGGGATCTGACACAGGTTGAACTGCATCGGGTTGGGTTTGTGACGTGTTGTGCCATAGATTTGCACACGCAGCATGTGCGTCAAGCCGGCAGACAGGGGCGGACGCATCAAAAGGTGGACGTTTCGCGCTGCGAGACGCCGGGTTGTGTCCTGTGCAGCCGCAGCGCGTTGGCGATCACGCTGACCGAGCTGAAGCTCATCGCCGCGCCGGCGATCATGGGGCTGAGCAGCAGGCCGAAGAACGGATACAGCACGCCGGCGGCGATCGGAATGCCGGCGGCGTTGTAAACGAACGCGAAGAACAGGTTCTGCCGGATGTTGCGCATGACGGCGCGACTGAGCTGGATCGCTTTGAGGATGCCGGACTGATAGCCCTTGACCAGCGTGATGCCCGCGCTCTCGATTGCCACGTAGGTGCCC
>CAZRGY010000446.1:0-3871 GCA_964599715.1 uncultured Verrucomicrobiota bacterium
CAGGGTTTGATATTTAGTGATTTTTCGGCGTGTTCAAGCATATCCGCCAACCGCGGCAAAGCAGATGGCGGAAGGTCGAAATAATTGACCAGCGTCTCAGTGCTGCGGGCGAGACTTTCACAGGCATTAATTTGAACCAAAAAGGAGAGGAAATTTGGTTCATTGGTCAAGGTATCCGACACTCGCAAGCCCGTTTGCAACGCTTCAACCGCCTTGTCCGGCCGGTTTTCAAGGGCGTGATGAAGTGCTTCCGCCCCGAGTAGGGTCACCGAGTTCTTCAGCGGAGCCAAATGGGGGAAAAGGGTGTCAAACCCGTCGCGAAGTTTTACAGGGTAACTGCAGGCCGGGATTTGTGATGCTTCATGCAACAGCTTGAGCGCTTCACTGTTTGTCCGGATGTAAACTGACAAATCTGCACTCAGTTCCGCAGTAAAAGGCGGGTGGCTATTGGTTGATCTTCGTAGGTAGCCAATCCATCGCGCATCTGCTGGCGGGGCAGTCACGATTGCGAAGGCGCGTGCATAGAGAGGGGCGGCGTTCTGTCCATCGGGCGGCGTAGGATAGTAGGCATCCAATTCGTCGACCGTGACCGGGTAATCTTGCGCGCGGATGCCATTCATCCAGCGATCATACTGTTGTCGCGCCTTCCTCTGCTGGTATTTTCCCCCGACGATTACCCCGAGGAGAATCAGAGTGCCGCTCAAAACCAAGGCAACGGCCAGCCTCCACTTGCGGGGCTTCGGAGTGGCGGCGGGTTCCATTTCCGTTTGTGCCTATCAGAATCCTACCGTGGTGGCGATTTGAAAATGCCCAGTTTGTTCATCCGCTTGCCGTATATCGTGGAATTCATCGAGCGGAAGATGAAGGGGGGAACACGACCCTGACGGATGCAGACATCGCTTTTCACGAAAAGGGGTATGAGCGGCTGCGAGCGGAGCTGCAGGCGGCATTTGAGGGGAGTGAACTTCCGGAAGTGCCTGAGGACGCAACGCGGGCGGCGATCAATGACCTGCTGGTGAGGGTGAGGCTGAAATAGGGGGGCGCGGAGGCAGTTTTGTTCCTAACTTGTTAATTATAAGTCAGTTAAAGATTTTAAAATATTTCCAGGAAAAGGGGACCCCGGACAGCGGATGTCCGGGGTCCCCCTTTAAGATGGGGGCATGAAGGTTGAATTTAGAAGGGAGAAGGGAGAATTAAGAAATGGGGGGATGGGGAACGACGCGTCGAGCCGCGTCGGGACACCCCGACCTTTGGCACGGGGCAAGAAGCGGAGTCAAGCCTCCGCACTCCAAAGGGGGGTATCACCCGAAAGTGGTAGTGGAGAATCCCACCTATGCGTTCGTGACGGGAGGAGGTTTGTGGTTATGCTGATGAGTATTAGCACCGCAGTTCGTTCCGGCGTGAGTTGTAGTTGTGATTCGGCCTTGCCGGGGGCGGTCGGCAGTTTAGGATTAAAGGGAATACCCAAAGAACCATGAAGCGAAACGCTTTTATCCGAATTCTAGGCATCGTAATGGCCGGTTTGGCCATCCCGGTGCAAGCGGCGTATCACGAGATCGTCATCAAGGACAAGCCGGTGGCGTACTGGCGGTTGAATGATGCGAAACCGGACAGCATCAAGAACCATGCGCCGGGCGAGCAGGCCGCAAAGCTGGACGGAACCATCGCGGGCAAGGTGGCGGTGCAGCAGGCCGGCCCATCGAACGAGACGTTCCCGGAATTCGAGCCGGACAGCACGGCGGCGGCGTTCAGCGGCAAGGGCGATTATGTGCGGGTGAAAGATCCCGGCGCGGACAGCCCGTTGGATTTCAAATTGGGCGATGCCATCACGATCGAGGCGTGGGTGTATCTGAACAAGCTGGGCGATAACCAGAATGTTTACATCGTGGGCAAGGGCCGCACGGGGATCAAAGGGTTTGCCTCGGACAACCAGAACTGGGCGTTGCGCTTGCGCGGCGATGATGGCCAGGCGTGTCTGAGTTTCCTCTTCCGCGATGCGCGGAGCGGCAAGGAGAAGGCGAAGACATCGGACGAGTTCTGGCATCGCTGGACGGCGACGAAGGGATTCGTGCCGGGCGCGGGCTGGCATCATGTGGCGGTCACGTATTCGTTCGGCAAGGGCGACAGCGTCAAAGGCTACATGGACGGGCAGGAGGTCAAAGGCAAGTGGGACATGGGCGGCAAGACGGACTTGGGCCCGGTGGTGGACGATGATGAAGTGTGGATCGGGTCCTCGATGAATGGCAGTGCGGGAAGTTCCTTCAACGGACTCATCAATGAAGTGGCAATCTATCGCCGTGCGCTTTCGAGCAGTGATCTGAAGAAGCGGTATCGCTACATCCCGACGGGCCCGAAAGTGGATATCACGGCGCTGCCGAAGGATGCGGTGCGGGTGGAGATCGTGGAGAATATCCCGACGCAGTCGAACTGGAATTTCACGCCGGGCAAGCCGACGGAGACATTCACCATCCCGGCATTCGGGCTGGCGCAGGTGCCGAAGAAGTACAATGAACATGGGGTGGTGATCGACCGTTCACCGGCTTTCTTGGTGCGTTCTGCGGCGATGATCACGTTGCCTAAAGGGGAGCATACGCTGTTACTGCGTTCTTTGCAGAGTTCACGACTGTTTCTGGATGGACAATTGCTGGGGGTGACGAAGTTCATCGTCCCGAACGGCAGCGGCCATGGTCAAGTGGACCCGATCCCGCAGGATTTGCCCGCGGGTCTGCGCTTCCTGCGCACCGGTCATGACGAGCTGGAGATCAAAGTGACGAGCGAAGGCAAACCGCAATTGATGGTGCTGGAATCCATCGTAGGCGGCAAGACGTTGAAGCCGGAGATCGGTGAACTCACGGTGAGCATCTCGACCAAGGGCGGGTTGTATCATCTGTTGGCGCCGAAGGTGCGTGTGCCGCACACGGATGAAGATTTCCTCGCGTATGCGGACAATCAGGCCGCGCAGTTCGGCAAACTGGAGTATGCGCGCCGTCATGATCAGTTGACGGAAGAGAACAAGTATTGGGCCGAGCGGCATGAGTTCGCCCGCAAAGCGGTGGCGCAGATGCCGGCGCTCAAGGTGCCGACGACTTCTGGAGTGGCGGTACAGAACAATATCGACCGTTTCATCAATGCACGGCTCGAAGCGGAGAATATTAAGCCAGCTGGTTTGACCGATGATTGGGCGTTCCTGCGTCGTTTGTCCGTGGACACAACGGGACTGGTGCCAACACCGGAGCAGATCAAGGTGTTCATGAACGACAAGTCGCCGGATCGTCGCGCGAAAGCCATCGAGCGGTTCATGAGCCATCCGAGCTGGGCGGATAACTGGGTGCCTTACTGGCAGGATGTGCTGGCGGAGAATCCGGCCATCCTCAAGCCCACGCTGAACAACTCGGGTCCGTTCCGTTACTGGATCCATGAGTCCTTCCTGGACAACAAGCCGATCGACCGGTTTGCGACGGAGCTCATCTCCATGCAGGGCAGTGTGTATCATGGCGGCCCCGGTGGATTCAGCCTGGCCACGCAGAACGATGTGCCGATGGCGGATCGCGCGCAGGTCGTTTCCTCGGCGTTCCTCGCGATGAACCTGGCATGCGCCCGGTGCCACGATGCGCCGTACCATGATTTCAAACAGGCCGACCTGTTCAGTCTGGCGGCGATGCTCAAGCAGGGACCGCAAGAAGTGCCGAAGAGCAGCTCCATCCCGGCGGATGCGAATATCAAGATAGGCCGGTTGGTCGAGGTGACCTTGCACCCCGGCGAGAAGGTGGAGCCGGCGTGGCCTTTCGCCAAGAAGGCGATGCATGACGAACTGGCTCCGGGCACCTTGCGTGAGCCAAAGAACAGCCGCGAACAACTGGCGGCTTACATC
>CAZRGY010000447.1:0-3858 GCA_964599715.1 uncultured Verrucomicrobiota bacterium
CGACGGTTGGCATGTCGGACAGTAGAAGGAGCTGCGGCCACCGACGACCGTAGACGAAATCCTGTCATCACACCGTGTACATTTCTCGCCGCTGCGATCGTATACCCTGAGCTGCTGCCGGAAGTACCCCGGGCGCCCTTCGGGATTGATGAAGTCCCGCAGCGTTGTCCCCCCCTGTGCGATGGCATCGGCAAGCACACGGCGAATGCTCAGCGCAATGTCCTCGTACTTGCGCAGCGGGATTCGCTGGACCCGATCTATCTTTTTTCCGGACGGGAAGTGGCCGAGATGGGGGTTTGCGCCCGCGTGACTGCAGGTAGCAGCGTGCCGCGGAAGGAAAAGGAACGGGTGAACGAATGCCTCAAAGAGGTCGATGCGTTGGGCTTTTGCGAACAGCGTTTCTCGCATCTCTCGGGTGGGCAGAAGCAACGCATCCTTATCGCCCGTGCGCTGGCGACAAATCCGGACCTCTTGGTGCTGGATGAACCCACGGCGGGTGTGGATGCGGCGGCGAGCCGGGCCATCGTGGAGCTGCTCCGCAAGTTGCATCAGGGCGGCATGACCATCCTGATGGTGAACCACGACCTGCCGGTGGTGCGGGAACTGGCGCAGCACGTGGTGTGGCTGGCGAACGGCAAGGCGAACTTCGGTCCGGTGAATGAACTGCTGAATGCCGAACGGATGATGGGATTGCTGGCGGGGAGCCATTGAGGTCATGGAATCACTGCGCGAAATACTCGATCCTGATTTTCTGCTGCGTAATTCCATTTACGTG
This sequence comes from uncultured Verrucomicrobiota bacterium, assembly GCA_964599715.1. Taxonomy (GTDB): domain Bacteria; phylum Verrucomicrobiota; class Verrucomicrobiia; order Limisphaerales; family JAEYXS01; genus JAEYXS01. The sequence goes on from CAZRGY010000447.1 coordinate 776, forward strand.
AGCCTGGTGGTGGGGCTGGCCTGTCCGCTGGTGGGGGTATTCCTGGTGTTGCGGCGGATGGTTTTTCTGGGGGTGGCTCTGCCGCAGATATCCTCGACCGGGGTGGCGCTGGCGCTCTCGCTGCACGTGTGGTCGGGGCATTTCAGCAATGCGCACGGGGATGAGGAACGGCTGGCGGCCATAGCGGGGTCCATCATCTTTTCCCTGGGCACGATCTTCGTTTTGGCGTTCATGGAACGGAAAGGAAAGGGGTATGTGGAGGGTCGGATCGGGATGCTGTATGTAGTCTCGTTGGGGTTGAGCCTGTTACTGCTCTCGAAGTGTCCGCAGGCGGAGCAGGGGTGGATGAATCTGTTCAAGGGACAGATCATCTCGGTGGCTGACGGAGATCTGATGCTGACGGCAGGGGTGCTGGCCATCGTGGTGGCGGTGCTGCTGTTCTTCCGGCGGGAGTTCCTGCTGGTTTCGTTTGACCGGGAGATGGCAGTGACGCTGAAGAAAAATGTGTTTCTCTGGGATGTAGGGATCTATCTGCTGATCGGACTCACGATCTCCATCGCGGTGCTGACGGTGGGGCCACTGATCACATTTGCGTTCCTCCTGTTGCCGCCACTGATCGTGCATCCCTTCGCGCGGAACATGCGGCAGTTCGCCGTGGCATCATCGGTCCTGGGCGGGGTGGTGGCGTTTGTGGGTTTCTGGATCGCGTACCGGTGGGATTTTCCGGTGGGGCCGGCGGATGTGGTTTTGCTGGGGGTGATTTATGGGGTAGCGTTTGTAGGGAGAAAGCTGGCGGACAAGTTTTTAACCGCAGATGGACGCAGATAGTCGCAGATGGTGAAAACGAGAAGACACGAATTTCACGGATTGGCACGAATTGGAGGAAGGGGAACGGGCTCATACCTTACTGAGATTTGAACTGACGCCAGGGGTAGGAAGGAGTTAGGTTTCGCCATAGCATGTTCAGGACTTTCATTCTAATAGTGTTTTCCTTGTGCACCTCGATGCTCATGGCGGCGGCGCCGAAGCCGGGACCAGCGGTGATCGTAGCGGTGGAGACAAAGGATTTTCGCGTGGAGTTCGCCGGGGAGCGGGCATGGACGTTTCAGCGGATTCTTCATCAAGGTAATGTGGTAGCCGGGCCAGCAGGTTTTTGCGGCACGGTTTACGCCGCGGAACCGGGCAAGTGGATCGGTACAGGCCATAATGAAGGAGGGATAGAGCAAGTGGAGAAGGTGACACTCACGGTGGACGGTAAGGAGTGTGCGTTGACCAATCTGGCGGTTTATCCCGGGAAGAAAGCCGTTTTGCACAAGCATTCCCGCATGGGACCTTTCCGGCTGGAGGCGATCTATACGATCACGGATGAGGCGATCATGGAGGAGCATCGCTATGAAGCCATGGAAGAAGCGAAGGTGAGCGTGCTTTATGCCTTCATGCATACGTGGCTGCCGCAAAGCACGGAATGGCTGGCGATGAAACCGGATGGCGAAGAGGTGGCAGGCGTTTTCGCGAGCAACAGTGATTTCGAGCTCAACGAGGATGTGAAGTGGACGGCGAGTTACACTCCCGGCAACCAGCGGGCCATGCTGGCCTGGTATCCGCAGCCACTAAAAGGGCAGGGGCACAAGACGGCGTATTGGGACAAGACGGTGTATCACAAGCTCTACAACCAGATCTATGCCAACACGACGGTACCGGTGGGGACAAAGTTTGAGGCGGCTGTGGTCATCCGGGGAGTGGTGGCAGATACGGATGAGTGGAAGGCCGCGGTGCGAAAGGTGGCGGCGGGTATGGGTAAGGCTGTGGAGTAGAGCGGGCAATTCCCAGAGGAAGAGGGGGCTGATTTTTTAACCACGGAATACGCGGAATACACGGAAAGGGAGAAGGTAACCACAGCCCCGACATTAGCTGGTGTGAAATGGACATAGATACACACAGATAGACGCGGATGGAGGATATTAACCGCAAAGAACTCAGAGAGAGCAGAGGATAAAGGCTCGCGGCAGGGATGCCGCGGAACCCGCACGCTGGAAGCGTGCGCTACGAGGGAAAAGGCGAGGACGGCGACGAGGACGAGCACGATTACGACCACTACACTTGTACATCGGGGATGTAGCCGAAGCATTGGATGATGAGGTGGTCGTTGACTTCTTTGGCGAAGGCAGTGGCGGCGGGGTTCAGGATGCGGTTCTTCGCATTGATCCAGCCCAACACGCGGTTCACTTTGGGGTGGGTGACATCGAGGACTTTTAAGCCGGCGGGCAGCTTGGGGGTGAAGGCGAGGTTGGGCAGGAGGGCGATGCCGAGACGGGCGTTCACGAGGGCGCGGATGGTGTCGAGTTCACCCGAAGCGCAGGCGATCTTGGGCTCGAAGCCGGAGCGGCGACAGGCGTCCAAGGCAACTTCGCGGGCGCGGCCTTTGTAGAAGATGAAGGGGTGATCGCGGAAGTCGGCGAGGCGGACGGAGTCGATACCCTTGGCCATATCTTTTCTGACGAGGAGGTTGAAGGGTTCCCGGATGAGACCGTGGACATCGAACTTGCGGTTGTCCGTGGGGAGCTGGAGGAAACCCAGATCGGCGATGCCGGAGTTCACGGACTCGGCGACCCCTGAAGAGCTGTCTTCCAGCAAGATGAGTTCGATATCGGGGTATTTCGCGCGGAACTTCTCGATGACGGGCGGGAGCCAGCAGCCGATGAGGGAGGGGATGGCGGAAAGGGTGAGGCGACCGCGCTTGAGTTCGTTGACATCGCTGATGGCCTTGCGGGTCTGGCGGGCCATGTCGAGGATCATGGTGGCGCGCTGGCGGAGGAGTTCACCGGCGGGGGTGAGGCGGATACGGGGGCGGTCGCGGATGATGAGTTTGGTTTCGAGCTCCTCTTCGAGTTTTCTGATCTGAGTGCTCAAGGCAGGTTGGGCAAGGCGTAGGAAGCGGGCAGCCCGGCTGAAATTACCATGGCGGACGATGGCGATGAAGGTTTCGAGCTGGTACAGTTCCATAAAAATATTTTATAGTGACTATAGAAAAGTAATATTTTTCCTATCATGAGGCGAGTGATAATGTTTGGGCAGAAAAGGGC
>CAZRGY010000448.1:0-3855 GCA_964599715.1 uncultured Verrucomicrobiota bacterium
CATGAGGCCGGAGAGCGTCGCGCCGTTGAAGATCTAGAGTGTGCCGGCCAAGGCGGCGGCGAAACCACCGAGCTTCAGGTCCAAGGCCAGTTTGCGCATGCCCATCCCGCCGATCCAGAAATGCAGCAGGCAAAAGAAACCCAAGGACCACGGCAGGGGGAACAGAACCATGAGCAGGCTCGGTGGATAGAGCACCATGGTGCCCCATTGCGCGAGGAAAGGCGCCCCGCAATCACTGTAGGGATTCCATAGCGGCAGCTCACCCGCGAGGATGGAGTCGCGGTAATAGTTCACAAATCCATAACCCAACACACCGTAATCCCGGAAGAACAGCGCCTTGGTGCCGAAGAACACGCCCGGATGCGTCAGGATCAGGGCGAGCGCGAGGAAGGCGCCAAACGCGCTCGTAGGATGCGCCTGTCCCCACGTCAGCAGACGTGTGAACAGGGACGGTGGTTGCGAGCCTTCGGTCATCCGCGCCAGTCTTGCCTGAGAGCGGGCGGGATGTCAGCCCGGAATAAACATTTGAGATTTCCGGGTAGTCCTGTTTGGGGCTGGTCTTGCCTGATGCTTTCGCGTAACAGACAAGGGTATGCTTAACCGACGGGAATTTTATGACGCACGCGCTGAGGCGCGCCCACGTGAGGCGTCCCGTCATTATCATAAGCTGCTGGAGCGTTACTTCGCGTTTTTGGTGCCGCCCGGTTTGCGCGTGCTGGAGGTCGGTTGCGGCCTTGGCGATCTGTTGGCCGCGGTGAAACCGGCGAAAGGGGTGGGTATCGATTTCAGTCCCAAGACCGTCGAGCTGGCCAAGGCCCGGCATCCGGAGTTGGAGTTTCATGTCGCCGAAGCGGGCACTTTCACGAGTGAAGAGCCGTTTGATTACATCATCCTGTCAGACCTGGTGAACGACCTGCCGGATGTGCAAGCCGTGTTGGAGCAACTGAGGAAAGTTTCCCACCCGCGCACGCGTCTGGTCATCAATTTCTTCAACAACGTCTGGCGCCCGATCTTGGCGACGGCGGAGGGCATCGGCGAAAAAGCCCCCACGCCCTTGCAGAACTGGCTTTCGAGTTCGGACATGCAGAATCTCCTGCACCTCGCTGGCTGGGAGATGGTGAAGATGGACACGCGTATCCTGTGGCCGGTCTATACACCTTTGCTTGGCCCTTTTTTGAATCGGTTTATCGCGCCGTTACTGCGTCCGCTCTGCATGACGGTGTTCATGGTGGCGCGACCTGAGCCACCGACGGACAAGGAGCGTCAGTTCTCCTGCTCCGTCGTCATCCCGGCGCGTAATGAAGCGGGCAATATCGAGGCCGCCGTCTTGCGCACGCCTGAGATGGGGAAGGGCACAGAGATCATTTTCGTGGAGGGCCATTCCAAGGACAACACGTGGGAAGAGATCCAACGCGTCGTCGCGAAGTATCCGCAGCGGAATATCAAGGTGCTCAAGCAACAGACCGCCGGCAAAGGCGGTGCCGTGCGCGAGGCCTTTGCCGTGGCCACGGGCGATCTGCTGTTCATCCTGGATGCCGACCTCACGATGCCGCCGGAGGAACTGCCCAAGTTCTATGAAGTGGCGCGTAGCGGCACCGCGGAGTTCGTGAACGGGGTGCGGCTCGTCTATCCCATGGAGGACCAGGCGATGCAGTTCCTGAACATGATCGCGAACCACTGCTTCGGCATCGCCTTCACCTGGCTGCTCGGGCAGCGACTCAAGGATACCTTGTGCGGTACCAAGGTTTTGTTCCGCAAAGATTACGAGGAGATCGCGCGGAACCGGAATTACTTCGGCGACTTTGATCCGTTCGGTGACTTCGATCTGCTGTTTGGCGCGGCCAAGTTAAACTTGCGGCTCATCGATCTGCCCATCCGTTATCAGGCGCGCACCTATGGTGAAACGAATATCCATCGCTGGCGGCATGGCTGGTTGCTGCTGCGTATGGTGATCTTCGCGGCGCGGCGGTTGAAATTCTTTGCGTGATGCCGGTCCCGTTGTCACAGCATCAGGAGGAGATCCAGGCGAACCAACGCGCCTGGGCGCAGAAGCCCCTTTTGCAGGCCATTTACGCCGACCTCTACGCGCGGATACTACAACAGATCGATGCCAGTCTGCCCGGGCAGGTTGTCGAGATCGGTTCCGGCATGGGCAACCTGAAGACGCATTTGCCGACGGCCTTGTGCACAGATCTCTTTCCGAATCCCTGGCTGGATGCGGTGTGTGATGGCTACGGGTTGCCGTTCCGATCGGAAAGTCTTTCGCATCTGGTGCTCTCCGATGTGTTCCACCATCTGGAAGCCCCGAACGCCTTCTTGCGCGAAGCGCAGCGCGTGCTGATCCCGCGTGGGCGCATCGTCATCATGGAGCCCTATATCAGCGCGTGCAGTTATCCGGTCTATGGCCTGCTGCACCACGAACCGGTGGCGATGGACAAGCCGGTGAAACAAGAGCCGCTATTGCCGCGCCCGCATGCGTATTACGCGGCGCAAGGGAATGCCACGCGCTTGTTCTTCAAACAAGAATGGCCGGACTGGCCGCGCGGCTGGCGGGTGACGCATCGCGAGGCCTTCAGTGCATTCGCCTTCTTGCTCTCCGGCGGCTTCAGCAAGCCCGCCTTGTACCCGGCCAGTTGCCTGGGCGCGATGCAGAAGCTGGACGCCAAACTCTCGCGTTGGCCCAAGTTATTCGGTGGCCGCTGCCTCGTGGTGTTGGAGAAGATGTGATGGCAGTAGCGCAGATTGTTAATCTGCGAATCTTGAAGACTGATGGAGGCCTGCCGACTGCCAGTCGGCGACACAGCAGGTTGCCAACCTGCGCTACAGACTAACGATTGGTCACCTGCGCGGAAATTCTCAGAAACGAATCCAAGTCGGTGTAATCCGGTAGCACCGCGACAGCTCCCTCTGCCCGCAAGCTTTCTGCGCGTTCCCCTTTGCCGATGCCGATGAAGGGCCAGCCCAAGGCGCGACAGGCTCGCGCATCCCAAACCCCATCGCCTACATAAAGGACTTGGTCCGTCTCGCCGAAGCGTTCTGCGGCGCGTTGCCGGGAGATATTCATGATGGAGACCCGGTCATGCGCGTCATCGGAGGATGCGGCGGGGTGATCGTCATAGCACAAGCCCGCGCTGGACATTTTCAGACGGGCGGAAGCTTGCCACGCCCCGGTAGCGAGGGCCACGCCATAGCCGGTCTTGTTCGTCAGATGCGTGAGCAATTCCGGTGCGCCCGCGATGGGAGCGACGGGATTCTCCGCCAACATTTGTGCGAGTAGCTTGAGGAAGTGTTCGCGGAAAGCCACCAGTTCATCCGTGGCCGGAGCGCGCCCGTTACGCACCTCATGCAATTCATGTAACAACCCGGCATCGGTCACATGCCGGTATTTCGACCAGTCCGTATCCACCTCGTGAAAACCCCACACCTCGGCGAGCGCCCGCACGAAACAGACATCATCCGCCTGCATGGATTCCGTCAACGTGCCATCAATGTCGAAGATGATGAGGGGCATGGTCGGAATGCTTACATCCCTGCCGGAGGTTTTTCTGGACCATGCTTTTGTTTGAGTTTCAGGAAGCTTTGAGCACAGAAGAAATCAATAGGCAGGTAACGTTCTTCCACGGCTCGGTAGAGGAACTCACTGAAGTTCTCAGATACTTCGACCACGCATTGGTCGAGTGGTGTTTCCTCGGAGAAGTAATGCTCATGTGAAACGAGACAAACGGGCGTTTCATTGGCCCACTTGCTCCCCAAGCGAAGCACCAGCATGTCGCCATTACCCGTGTGACCGATCTGGAATAAGCCTTTCTCTGCCAATGGTGCCGTTGAATCGTCATTGACTATCTCAGCCAGCGA
>CAZRGY010000449.1:0-3852 GCA_964599715.1 uncultured Verrucomicrobiota bacterium
CGCCACTTCTTTCGCCAGTGACTGGCTCATCGCCACCACCCCTGCTTTCGCCGCCGCATAATTCGCCTGCCCTGCCGGTGCCAACAACGCGCTCAAAGAAGCCACATTCACGATCCGCCCCCCGCGTTGCCCCATCATCGTCGGCACCACCGCACGACACCCGAGGAACACCGCCTCCAGATTCGTCGCGATCACCCGTTGCCACGCCTCATCCGTCATCGTCGCGAGCAAAGCATCCTCATGCATGCCTGCATTGTTCACCAGCACATCTAGTCGCCCGTGCTTGTCGGTGATGGTTTGCACCGCCTCTTTCCAAGCGGTTGCCGAAGTCACATCCAGCGAGATGATCTCCGCCCGGCCACTGGAGACTTTTGCCAATTCCTCTGCTTGCTGGCGTTGCCGGTTCACCCCCAGCCACACAAACGCGTTCGCATCACGCATCAAAAAAACACGTGCGATCGCCCGGCCCAAGCCGCCGTTCGCACCCGTCACCAAGATGATCCGTTGATTCATACCTTGCTCCATCGCGCCCCGATCGCTTGTTGATTGCAGCCCACCACACTCACATTCACCTCCGTGGCCGCTTCACTTGCCACCCGCTCACACGCCAGCACACATTGCCATGCGCTCGTCGCCGCAAAAGCCTCGCCCAAAATCTTCTTAACTGACCACCTCGGCACGATCGCGCTCGCCCAAGCCACAGTCTCTGCCGTATCTGACGCCGCGCAACCTGACAAACTGTCGCAAAGCCAGTCCCCCACCCCGGCTTGCATCAATTCCATCTGCATCTGTGCCGCTGCCGTCGCCTTGGCATTCGAGTCGTTGAAGGAATACGCGTCCGTGATGCCCTCCAGTGCCACCTTCCCCGCCGTCGCACCCTTGAGGTAAATTGCGCCCGCTCCTTCACTCACCACCATTTTCGGTTCAAACAAAGCACTGGCCTCCACCGTCATCCAATCGCCTTCCTCCGCACTCACCACCAGGCACGCATCCACTTGACCGCGCTGGATCCACTGCGCTCCCAACGCCAGTCCCTGCAAGAACATACCCGGATCACCGACCACTGTATAATTGATGCCCGTAGCTCCCAACAGTGCTGCCAGATGGCTCGCGGGCGCATTGAAAACGGTCTCGGGAAACACCAAGGGACTCGCCGTGGCCGGATCACGCAACACCTCGTCGTAAAAACGACGCGAATAATTCACACAGCCGGACATCACGCAAAACACCACCCCCAGCCGTAGCTTCCCCTGCTCCACCAAAGCGCGATCCTCTCCCAATGCCTCCAGCGCCGCCGATACCGCATACTGGCTCACCGGACTCGTCCGCCGAAAGCGCGGATGGGAGATAAATGCCGGGCGTGTCGCGGGTTTCGGAACCTTACGTGCGCGCAGAGTCTTCTTAGTCCCGGCGCGCACTGACTCCTCTACTGGCAACGGCTCACCCTTTTGCAGTGCGTCCACCAACTCTGCCGCCGTCCATCCAGCGGGCGAAACCGCTCCCCAACCTGCTGCGATGATGCGGCTCATGACCACCTCCGGAAGATGAGCGTGGCATTCGCGCCGCCGAAGCCGAACGAATTGCTCAACGCATACTCAAAACTCGCCGTCGCGGGTTCCCGCACCAACTGGAACTGACAAGCCGCATCGGCCGTCTGTGTTCCCCGCATCGGCGGCAGCCACTGCCCGGCCAATGCCTGCAGACAGATCACGGCCTCTACCGAGCCCGCAGCGCCCAGGAGATGTCCGATGCTCGCCTTCGTAGAACTCACGCGCATCTGCGCAGCGTGTTCTCCAGCCCAGCGGCTGATGGCATGTGCCTCCGCCACGTCATTCATCGGCGTGCCCGTTCCATGTGCATTGATATATCCCACTTGCTCCGGCGCGATCCCCGCGATCTTCGTCGCCTCATTCATGGACTTCAGCGCCGCATCTCCCTGCGGATGCGGTTGAGTCAGATGATGTGCATCCGTCGCCGCACCATAGCCAACAATTTCACCCAAAATCGCGGCACCCCGCGCTTGCGCAGCCTCCAGAGATTCCAAAGCTAACACCGCCGCGCCTTCACCCAGCGCCAGTCCATCCCGTTGCGCATCGAACGGACGGCATGTCGTCGTGGATAGCGCCTGTAAAGAATCGAAACCCGCGAACACCAACTGGCACAATCCATCATATCCACCGGCCAGCACCCGTTCTGCCTCACCATAACGGATCATCTCAAACGCCTGCCCGATGGCATTACCACCCGAGGCACACGCATTCGCGATCAAGGTCACCGGTCCGGAAAATCCCAACGCCTCCGCCACATCCAACACCTGACGTTGCGCCTGATACTGCACCACCCTCGTAGCTTGACCGTAGGACTTCGCCGGCGAAGCAACCGCCTGCCGATAAAAAGCTTCCCCAAAATTCATGCCCCCGCTGGTCGTTCCCAAAATGATTGGCAAACGCGTACCGCCACTCCAGCCGGACTGCGTCCACGCTTCCTCTGCCGCTATGAAGAGTAAACGCGAGGCCCGGTCCATCCGTCGCCATTGCTTGGCTGAGAGCCGCGCACTCGGACTCTTCACCGGTATCTCCGCCTGAGCCGCCGTCTTCACCCGCTGCCGGGAGACATCGAAAAATGTGACCGGCGTAAAAGCTGTCTTGCCCTCCTGAAAACCCATCGCATTCGCCTCCGCGCCAGCCCCCAGCGCGGTCACCATGCCCATACCCGTCACCACAACCCGGTGTTTGGGTGATGAGTTGGCGGCTGATCCTTGAGAAAACAACATGCGTAATCGGTTTGTTCCCTGCGACCATAGAAAGCCCGCCCCCTCCAAGTCAACGCCTGCGAAACATATCCCAGCAGGCGGGCAATTGAGCGTTGCAATCTCGGCATCATGTAGGAAAATCCTTCTCGCACTTGGACTGGTCAATACCCTGATAGAACGCCATGAAACTGATCACCATTTTATTTCTCGCTTCCACCCTCCTCGCTCAAGCTGCCCTCAATGTTACCGTGGGGGACATCTCGGACAAACGCACCACTGGCAAGTTTTTCCAAGGTCTGGAAGTGGAGTTGAAAATTTCCGGACCCGAGATGGCAAATTGCAAGGGCTTGCGGGTGGTGCTCAAAGAGGCCAAGGACAACACCGGTAAACTGATCCCGGAAAAAGAAGGCGTCTTTAATGACGGCCGCTTCAACGAACCGCAAAAGGCGTTTGGCGGATTCAGCAACGGCAAGAAAAAAGAGGTTGAGGAGTATCAACTCAAGCTGGAACTGGAAAACCCGGACCGCTCCGCCAAAAGCTTCTCGTTGGACGCCGCCGTGGAACTGCTCATCCCTTCACGGGACCCGAACGCTATCCTCACCGTGGATGTCGCCAAAGTGGCCGACCAACCGCTAACCCTCGAAGCCCTGAATACCGCGGGTGCGACCATCACCTTCAAAGCCCCCAAGGGCGACCGGGCCATATACTCAATCACCGATCCCAAGGGTAAAATCGCCTCGATCGAATTCTGCTCTCCTGACGGCAAGCCGCTCAAGACCAACGGGCGCATGACCAGCGGTTTCGCGGGCAGTAAAAACGTCAACATCAACCTGGAGGAAAATGCCCCAGCGGGAATGGTGGCAAAAATCTACCTCATCACCGAGAAATCCATCGTTTCCGCTCCCATCAAACTCTCCGGAGTGACCCTGCCTTAGGCAGCAGACGTTTTGATAAAATTTTCCCCTCGCCAATCCAGCCGCTTCAGGAAAATATTCCCAGGTGAATGAGCTGGTAGCTCTAAGCAAGAAATCGTGTCGCCAATAGTTAGTCGGAACCAATGATTCTTATCCTGTCTATCGCCATCGCCCTGTTGGTCGCAG
>CAZRGY010000450.1:0-3847 GCA_964599715.1 uncultured Verrucomicrobiota bacterium
CGAGCAGGATAATGACCGGCAGGCAGTCTTTCAGGCGACATGGCGGGGTGCCTCCTTAAAACCGGCAGCCACCCAACTGACCACCTCGCGCTGGTCCCGCTTGCAATTGCTCAAAGAAGCCTACCGCCAACGCGGGCACGAGATGCTCACCGTTTACCTGCCCGCCCAAGTCGCCGCCAATGACCCGGTCGCCGCTTTTTCCAGTTTCTTGAACCTTACCCTCACGCCAAACACCAATAACCCGCCTCCGATCAGCCGATAAACCGGTCTGGAGGAAGGGCGGATTGCGGATTGCAGTTTCAGGCGGTGTCCGTTACTAACGACGCATGCGATTTATCGGGAGTGTCATTGAAAAACTCCAACGTCACCCGAAACGGGTGGTCTTTCCGGAAGGCACCGAGCCGCGTATCCTGCAGGCGGCTCGGCAATTCTATTCCCTACGTCTCGGTGTCCCCATCCTGCTGGGTGACCGGACCAAGGTAAAAGAGGCCGCCGCCCGCTTGAATGTCTCACTAGAAGGCGTGCGCATCATTAATCCGGCGGAGAGCGAAGATTTAGAGAGCTTTGCCAAGCGCTATGCCGCCGTGCGTCGCTCCAAGGGTGTCGGTGAGGAGGAAGCCCGCGAGGCCATGCTCAAGCCGAACTACTACGGGGCCATGATGGTGGCCATGCATCAGGCTGACGGCCTGATTTCCGGCACCAACGAGGTCTCCGGGAGTGTCTTGCGCCCTCTATTCCAAGTCATCAAGGTAGCCCCGCAGGCAACCACCGCCTCCAGCTGCATGGTGATGGAAGTGGAAGACACGCGTTTCGGTGAAAAGGGCGTGCTCTTCATGGGAGATTGCGGCGTCATCCCGGAACCGACCGTAGAACAACTGGCGGACATCGCCGTTTCTACTGGTCGCCTGGCCCGTCAAATCTTGGGCGTCAAACCCCGCGTTGCCCTGCTCTCTTATTCCACCAAAGGCAGCGCCACGCACTCCAGCATCGGTCGCGTGCAGGCAGCCACCGCCTTGGCCCAACAGAAGGCTCATCAGCAGCACCTCGATGCGGAATTCGATGGTGAACTGCAGGTGGACGCTGCGCTCATCCCGGACATCGCCAGCCGCAAGCTCCCTGACAGCCAAGTGGCCGGTCGGGCAAATGTGCTCATCTTCCCGGATCTGAACTCCGGTAATATCGCGAGCAAGTTGCTCCAGCACGTTGCCCGCGCAAACGCCTACGGCCAGATCCTATTGGGGCTGGACCGGCCGGCCGCCGATCTTTCCCGTGGTTGTAATGCCCATGATATCTTGGGTGTCGCCGCAATCGTCGGTCTGCAATCGATCGAATACGACACATTGTACCCCGGCTCCGGTTCCCGTCTCCCGGGCGAATAGTTGTACCAATGAATCTGACCACTCCCCGCGTGTTCATCGCCGCTACGCGGCAGAACGACGGTAAAACTACGACTTCACTCGGCCTGCTTGCCGCCTTGCAGCAGCGCCATCCGCGCATCGGCTATATCAAGCCGGTCGGCCAGCGTTTCGTGGAGATCGAAGAACACAAGATCGACGAAGACACGGTGCTCATGGACCGTGTTTACCGGCTGGATTGTCCGTTGGTGGATATGAGCCCTATCGCCGTGGAGCCGGACTTCACGCGCAAGTATCTTGAGTCGGCCAATTACGATTTTCTGGCCAAACGCATCCAAAAAGCGTTCGACCGGGTGGCTTGGGAAAAGGACTTCGTACTGTGCGAAGGATCAGGTCATGCGGGTGTCGGCTCGGTATTCGATCTCTCGAATGCGCGCGTGGCGAAACTCCTTGGAGCAAAAGCCGTCATCGTGTCCCAAGGCGGCATCGGCAAGCCTATTGATGAAGTGGCCATCAATCAGGCTTTGTTCGAGAAGGAAGGCGTAGAAGTCATAGGCGTCATCCTGAATAAAGTGCTGCCCAACAAAGTAGACTTTATCCGCGACTTCGCCAGCCGTGGTTTGAAACGCAAGGGTCTCGAACTCTTGGGCGTGATACCACATCAACCGATTCTCTCCCGCCCCACCCTCGAATTGATTCACGAGGAGTTAAAAGCCGAGATGCTGAATGACTCGAAGCAGCTCACGAATCTGGTAGATTCGGTGGTGATCGGCGCGATGGGCGTGCAGAACGCCGTGAAACATTTCAACTGCGGCACCCTGCTCATTGTGCCGGGCGACCGGGAAGACATCATCCTCGCCGCCGCTACCGCACTGTCTGCTGAAAAATGCAGCAAACCTTGTCTCGCAGGCATTGTCCTCACGGATGACATCCGCCCCAGTGGACCGATTGCCAAAATCTTGAAGGATGCCCCGTTCCCGATTCTGCTGGCCAAGAGGGACAGCTACACAGTGGCCTCCACAGTTCATGACCTTACAGTAAAAACACGCGCCACAGACACAAACAAGATCAGTGTCATCCGCGATATGATCGCCAAGCACGTGGATCTGAAACACATACTTTCTCGTCTCTAAGTTTATGGCTATTCCTTTTGAACTGAACCCGGTCCTCAAAGACCTGCCGGTCTATGTGCCGGGAAGACCTATCGAAGAGGTCGCCCGCGAGATCGGCATGCCAGCGGATGACATTATCAAGATCGCATCCAATGAGAATCCTTTGGGCCCTTCTCCCAAAGCCATCGAGGCCCTGCAAAACATCCTGCCGAAGCTGAACCTTTATCCGGATGGAAATGCTTTTTATCTCCGCAAGAAGCTGGCTGATATCCATGGTCTGGCACCGAACAATCTCGTCTTCGGTAACGGCTCGAACGAGATCATCGAGTTCGTAGGACATGCTCTCATGCGTCCCGGTGTGGACGTCATCGTCTCGCAATATTCCTTCGCCATCTATCCCATCATGGCGAAACTGTTCGGAGCCAATGTCATCACGGTACCAGCCAAGGATTACGGTCATGACCTGAAAGCGATGGTGGCGGCCATCACACCAGATACCCGTGTGATGTTCGTGGCCACCCCGAACAACCCGACCGGCACGCTCTCCTCCAAGGGCGACTTGGCCGCGCTGGTGAATCAGGTACCGCCGCATGTGATGCTGGTGATCGATGAGGCGTATATCGAATTCCTCAAAGACCCGGTGGACTTTCTGCCCCTTATCCGGCGCGGGGATTTCCCGAACATTCTATTGATGCGGACCTTTTCCAAGATCTTCGGCCTGGCTGGTCTGCGGGTGGGCTATGGTATCGGGCATCCAGAAGTCATCGCGGCATTGGAGAAAATCCGGCAGCCATTCAACCTGAATCTGCCCGCACAAATTGGCGCGCTGGCCGCACTGGATGATCTCGACCATGTGATGAAGACTCGGGCGCTGAATCAAGCCGGCCTGGATTTCTACGAACTCGCCTTTCGTAAGCTCGGCTTGGATATCATCCCCAGCGCGGCAAACTTCATCTTGGTCAAAGTCGGTGATGGGCAGAAGGCATTTCAAGGCTTGCAACAACGCGGCGTCATCACGCGCCCGATGGGTGGGTATGGTCTGCCCGAATGGTTGCGTATATCCGTCGGAACCGGGGCCGAGAATAAGCGATGCATTGAGGCGCTGCAGGAAGTCCTGGGTAAGTAGCACTTGGGGCGTAGGCATTGGTTGGCAGCGCCGGTTCTTATCATGATGTTTTGAATCGCAGCAGCCGAGAGTTCACTGCAGCACCTAAGATTCTGATTCTCTCTGGCAAGCCACCCTCTTTCATGCCATGATGCGATTATGAAACCCAAGGTGTGCCAGCTCTTGAGCTGCGTTCTCTTGTTAGTGTGGAAGACCGGAGCCCAAACTTCTGTATCAGACTCAAAAGGCATGCCGGATCAATTCGTCGCTCGTGA
>CAZRGY010000451.1:0-3837 GCA_964599715.1 uncultured Verrucomicrobiota bacterium
TGGTTCGGCTTTGTGCCGGGCAGCCTGACCGAGAAGATCAAGCCGGATGCGGAGAAGATCGTACAGATGGCCAAGCCACCGGGCGCTTCGGAAACGGGCGATACGACCAAGACAGCATCGGCCCATTAACCATTTTGACTGAAGGTAGATGAATACATCTTTGATAATGTTGGAAATCTCGGTGGTCGCAGCCGGCCTGCTGATCCTCCTGCTCGACCTGTGGGCGCCCGCAGAGGTGAAGAGCAAGCTCGGCTATGCCGCCGCGCTGATCGTGGGTATCATCCTGGTGTTCAGTTTCACGGACATCGTGGACGGGGATGGGGTGAAGTATGCGTTCGGCAAGATGTATGTGCAGGACCAGTTGGCCTTGTATTTCAAACGGTTCTTCCTCTTTGCCGCGATGGTAGTGTTGGTGCTTTCAGTGGATTATGCTGATCGCATCAAAGCGGGTATCTCCGAATTTTACGCCCTCATCCTGTTCGCTCTGGCGGGCATGATGTTCGCGGCTTCGGCCAATGATTTCAGCCTCTTGTTCGTCTCGCTTGAGTTGATCACGGTGACTTTCTATGTGTTGACCAGCTTCCTGCGGTCCCATGTCAAATCGCTGGAGGCCGGGGTTAAGTATCTGATTCTCGGTGCGCTTTCCTCAGCTTTCATGGTGTATGGCATCGCTCTGGTTTTCGGCACGGCGAACACGATGAATTTTGAAGCCTTGCAAGAGATCACCGGCAAATGGGCAGCAGCCGGAACGCTGGGTGAGCATAAGCTTTTGCTGATCGGTTTGGTGATGGTGTTCTTCGGTCTGGCCTTCAAAATCGCGGCCTTCCCGATGCAGGTTTGGGCTCCGGACGTTTATCAAGGTTCCCCGACACCGGCCACGGCCTTCCTGGCAGTGGGTTCCAAGGCCGCGGGCTTTGTGCTCCTGTTGCGGGTGCTCTTCAGCGCTGCCCCAGAGGTCACGGTCAATTGGACTTTGATCCTGATGATTATTGCGGCCATCACTATCCTTTACGGCAACCTTTGCGCCATCCCGCAGCGGAATATCAAGCGCTTGCTGGGCTACTCCAGCATCTCGAATGCCGGCTATATCCTCTTGGGTGTGGCGGCGGCTTCAGTGAGCGGTTCGGCGGCGGTGCTGTATTACCTCACGGGCTATCTCTTCACGGTGCTGGCGGCTTTCGGTGTGCTCATCGTGGTCGTGAAGCAGGTGGATGGAGATGACATCTCCTCGCTCTCGGGCTTGAGCCAGCGTTCGCCCTTCCTTGCGGCGACGATGACTTTGGCGATGGTTTCCTTGGCGGGTATCCCGCCGCTGGCTGGCTTTGTCGGCAAATTCCTGTTGGTCAAAGCGGTTGCCGAACAGGCCATTTCAAACCCGGCCGATCCAATCATGCATCCGATGGCTTTCATCCTCATCGCGGTGGCCATCGCGGGTGTGGTGATGTCTTTGTATTACTATTTCGGAGTCGTGCGCGCCATCTACTGGGGCAAGGATAACTCGGAAACGAGCCCCATCACCGTATCTCAGCCGGTCAAGTGGGCGTTGACCTTCTGCATCATCGGCATCCTCTATCTGGGTCTCTTCCCGAAGATTCCGTTAACGGCCAGTGAGAACGCGGTCTCTGACCTGAAACTCGACCCGGCCGTGGTGGTCAAACACAAGACCGGCGCACAGCACGCGGCCAAGCATTGATTGGCTGCCTGTCTTTCAGGCTGAAGCCGCTTTCACGTTCACCGTATAAAATCCCTTTGCTGTCGAGCGGGGGACATACACGCTGACATTGCCGCTGGAAGGAGCGAGCGAAGTCAGATTGGCCGCATCATTTGGTTGGGCTGCGAAAGCTACCACACTGCCCGCTGCCTCAATGTTTTCCCGAAATTGAACTTCATAGGTAAGCCCTGCCAGCGCGGGAAAAGTGAGCTGAAATCGTGAGCCTTGGGTGGTTTCCAACGGCGAGCCAGAGACGGAATAGCCCAGCCCGGGAACTTCGATGGTCAACAGATCGCTGCCGTCAAAGGTGATGGGGTAACTTGTCAGAGGCGCAGCTGCCGGTCCGACCAAGACGGAGCCATCCAGATTGTAACGGGAGAAATGACAGGGACATTGACCACCCGCTGGCGGCACCACACAACCCGCGTGCGTGCAGCGGGCTTCCAAGGCATAAAACTGATTCCCTGTCGTGCGGTTGACGAGAATTGGATAATAGGGGCTGGCCGAGCCTGCCGTGGGGCTGAACGAGTTCAATGCCAGTCTGATCGAGCTGTTGGCAGATTGCAGGGCAGTGAACGTGCTGAGCTTCAATGTCAGCAATCCGTTCGCTGAATCGGCAGCTTGGGCTTCCCCGATGATCATCTCATGCAGGCTGCGACCCGAGAGAACGCTGCTGACAATTCCAAAGGCGAATAGCTTCACGAACTGGCGGCGCGTAGGTGTCGGATAAGCATTCATAGGATATTCAGGAAGCCCAAAGACTGCTTTTGAACAAACCGAAATCTTTTATGGCACAGGCATATGCAGAATGCGCCTCACCCTTTATGCCTAAAATCATGGAGCGCCAGCCAGTCGTTTCGAGCTTATCGCCAACGGATGCTGAGGCTCGTGAAGATGCCGTGAGCGGTGTAGTCGTAGGCATTGCCACCGGCTTTATCGGTGTAATGTTGGAAGAGATATTGCAACCCCAGCGTAGTGCTCTCGCGCAAGCGGCGGGTTAGCGAAGTCTGGATTCCGTGTAAGCTATAGTCTGAGCCCAAGGGCAGCCCGAGTGCCTGATTGGCTTGGCTGAAGTCGGCCCGGGAGAAACTGTAGGTAGCTGAGAGGTCGGTCTTGTTATCCAATACAAAAGTGCCGCTCTCGATGATGCTCCAAGTCGTGCCTCCGAAGGGAACCACAGAGCCGCCACCCGAAACGTTGCTACGCTGGCGGGTATCACTGACACTGAAGGTGGTGTTGAGATAGAGGCGATGCCAAGGGGTTATAGTCGTGGTGAGGCTGATGGTGTGGGCATCATATTCGCCGGTCATATAGCTGCCGCCGGGTGCTCCTCCTGCGGGTATGGTGATCGCTGCCGCCGTGAGGTTGTGGTAGTCCGTCATCGTGTATTCATAAGCTGCGCTGGCACGCAGCCAACGGGCCAATCTGGCAGCGATGCGTAGCTCCATTGAATCCGTGGTCTCCTGTCGATTGAGGATATAAGCCGGATAACCACTGGCTGGCGTTAGGCTGAGATCGGTGTCCTGGTTATGCGTATAGTTGTCATCCTTTATCCGATGTTCATAGCTGGCGCTTAAGGTGACTTGGCTCCAAGGGGAAGTGCGGAAGCCGCCTTTGAACTGCTTCAAGTCTCCGGTGGCATCGGTCTGGCGCAGGTAATCTTTGTCTGAACCGAGACCGTCATTGATGAAGCGCTGCTCGAATTGCCCGGTGTTTTCCTGACGGAAGCGCGCCTCGGCGTAGAGCGTGGTATAGGGGATGGTTTCATAGCGCAGTTCAAACCGCTCTTCCACAATGCGCTTGTCTTGATTCGAGCCGTAGTTGTTCGCGAAAGGGGTAGGGAAGCCGAACACGGTGCCGCTGCCCAAGCCTTCGGTCTGCGTCCAGTCAGCTTGGACGGCGGAGACGAAAGTGAGCCCCTCCCAAGAACCGAGAACAGTGTTGGCATTGAAGACATGGGATTCGGACTGCACGATGACCAGCGGGCTGGTGTCCCCTTGGAAGAAAACTGCACCCGTGCTGGGGGCGAAACTTACCTGGCGGAATGAGCCTTCGCCATCGAGGCTTGAATACAGATAGCCGCCAGAGAGTTGCAACCAATCGCGGACCTTCTTCTCCACGCGAAA
>CAZRGY010000452.1:0-3801 GCA_964599715.1 uncultured Verrucomicrobiota bacterium
AGCTTCGTCAACAGGTTGTCCAGCGGCGGGAACTCCTTCACGCCTTCGCGCAACATCACCGTCACCACTTTGCCACCCATCAATGTCTCGATCTTCGTCGGTTCCATAATCTTCGTTTTTTTTCGTTCTCGTCCTGAACCCCGTGCCGCTTGGTCGGGGCGTTCTCGTCGTCGTCCTCGAAACCCTCTCACGTAGCGCAAGCCTCTGGCTTGCCGTACCGCAGGCGTCACGCCTGCTCCCCATCACCCTCTCCCCTTGGGAAGCGGAACTTCCGCCGGGGAGAGGGCTGGAGTGAGAGGTGAGAACAGCCACAACACATCCACCCGCTCATTCCTCATTTTGCGCCTTCTGTGCTTTCTTGTGGCCATTCCCATTTTCCTCTTTCGATGCTTCCCGGCTTAATCCACCCGGCTCTTGCGTACGATCTGGCCGGTCGCCAGCAGTTCCACCTCGAACTCGCTGAGCTTCTTCCCGTCATTGTCGCCACCATTCGTGAGATGGATCTGCGCCGGAAAGGTGTAGCGCGCGCGCGGCACCTCCGAGTGCTGGTCATACTCGTCGAAGACCGCCGAGCCCTTGACCGCCAGCTCCGTGAAGCCGGTGTGCGTCGTGTGGCTCAGGGTGCCTGGTGTGAAGGTGACGAGCAGATCATCACCGTCGGCGATCTGGCCGCCGCGCAAAATGGTGATGGTGCCGGCCGCGGCATCCACGGTGTAATCGACGTCGACCGCCGTCGTGATGTCGGTCTCTTCATCGATCTTGACCACCACCCCGGTGACATTCTGCCCCGACAAAACGATGACCTGGCCCTTTTTGACACCTGTGAAAGGCTGGTCTTCCACCTCCGTAGTAGGCTGCGCCGCCGTCGTCCCTTCTCCCGCGAGCAGGTGCAGTCGCACCAAGTCCGGCAACTCCTCATCGAGTCCCACCGTCCAACGATGCTCCACCTGCGTGGGCCGTTCCTCCACCAGTTGCACATAACCTTTCCGCGCCACCATCGTCTTGGTGAGCTCGATCTTCGGCGCATACTTGTGCATCCGCACATTGCCGAAATCGACATATGCCGATTCGCCCTCCCGCTTGAACAGCAGTTTCCCCGTCGTTTGCTTGCGATAGATAAGATCTCCCGTTTCCTTCATAACTCTCCTTTATATTTCCGTTGTTTGAACTGATTGATTAACTGACTGATTGTTTCTTTTCCGTCCTTGTCCGTGTATTCCGCCTATTCTGTGGTTGCTCTTTTCAGTGCTGCGTCAGCAACTGCCCGCACTCCACCACCAGCTCCAGGTTCCACGCCTCGCGCCCGGCGGCTTCCTCGCGTTTCGGTCCTTGGATCAGGAGCGGCGTGCCGTTCACCGGCCTCACCAGCACCTGACGCGAATCCAGGTTTTTTCCCGTGAGCTCATTCGCCACGCGATCCTTCATCGCCACCACGCCGGTCGTGTTATCATCACCTGTTGCCGCCGATTGCCGCCGCCCGTAATCACGATCCGCCAGCAGCAGGAACACATGCCGCTCCACCACCGTGCTCATCGAGCGCCCCGAGACTTCGTTCAAGAAGTCGTCATCGCCCGGCACGATGAAGCACACGCGGTTCTTGAAGACCCGTAGTTCCGCCAGCGCCCGCAACAGATCGGTCGAGCTGTAATACTCCACCTTGTCGAAGAGCGGCGTCCCCGCCGTGAGTTCCAGCGCCGCGAGCCGCGTCTTCAGCTTCGCGAGGATGGTCAATGTATCGATGAATGGCATAGGTCCGCTCCTTCCTTGCTCAGGCCACCGGGATGGCGTGGATTTCCATGGCCATGTCACCGTTGTCATTCGCGGCCGCCGTCCACCACACATACAGATAGCGACCCGTGATGGTCACCGGTGCCGTGGCGTAATTCAGGATGCCACCTCCTGTCTCACCCACGTTCACACTCAGCGTGCTCGTGCGCGGCCCCAACTGGTTCACCGCCAGGGCCGGGTCGATGGATTCATGGGAGAACGCATAGTTCACCGCGATCGCCACTGAGGGCGCGTTGTCATTCGTTGTCTTCGCCGTGATGATGAGCGATTTCGCCATGCGCCACGGGGTATTCTTCAGATCTATCCGGGTGGCATCATGGATGTCCGTGTTGGTCTGTGCCTCCTCCGCATCGATGATCGGCACGGGGTCATACTTGATGATACTGTTCATATTAATTTCTCCTTGCTGCCCCAGTTCCCCTGGCTGGTCGGGGTGCCTGCCGGTGGCGGCTCCTCCAGCATCAGGTCCGGGAATTTTCCGTCGCGGATGTCCTTCAACTCCTTCATCGCTTCCTCGTATTTCTGCGCGCGCTTGGCCGGGATGTCTGCGAGTCGCGAATACAATTCGTAAAGCACCAATGCGCGCAGCAACCGCTTGAAGCGCAAGTCCGGCATGGCGAACCGCAAGGTGAAATCCTCCACCTTCTGCATCTGCTCCTCGATGGTCGTCGCGATCGGCTGCGGATTGCTCTCGGACACCAGGTCCTTCGCGATCCCGTCCAGTTCCTCCTGTGAGATATCCACCAGCAGATCCGCCTCTGTGAATGTGATAGCCATAACTCCTTGTTCCTCCTTCGTCCTCGTCGTCGTTCTCGTCCTCGAACCAAGCTTGCCGTGGTAGGGCTGGCTGTCCTCAGCTGGCCGCCGCCGAAGCCAATGCCCGCTCGAATCTCAGCAGCCCTCGGTTACACTCACCGCCCCCATCACCCTCTCCCCATATCGGAAGCGGAACTTCCGCCGGGGAGAGGGTTGGGGTGAGGGGTGAGTCCGCCGTCGTGATCGTCCTCGTTCTCGTCGTCGTCCTCGCTTTCATTTTCCCTCTTTCGATGTTTCCCTCAACTTACCACCTACGCCGTCAGCACTTCGCTCAAATGGAAGCCCGCTTTCGCCCCGATGATCTTCTCGTCCACGTCCTGACGCGCGCGATGCACGTCCGACCGGATCACATCCTGACGATACGATTCCACCACCACACCTTCCTGGCCGCCTTCGCCCACCCAGCCGAAGGTGCGACCGAAGTTCGGTGCCATCAGATCCGGCGTGTCCTGCACGTGTGCCAGCACCACGGAATCACCCCAGATATAGTTCGGCGTCGCCGTCTGACCTTCTTGCGCCGTGTTCTCGATCGTGCCGGCCACGAGGAACTTCTCCACACCGAACACCGCGGCCAACAGGTCCGGTGTGATGATCGCGCGCTCCGAGTACTTGATCTTCTCAGCCACGATGTCGTGCTCCTTCAACACGTTGAACACATCCCGGCTCACCACCATCGTGTTCGCCTCCATGCCCGTGTTCTTGTGGATGCTCGCCCGGGCCAGCTCGATGTCCGCGATGGGATCGGAATTCGCCGCGTCCCATTTGGTATTCGGCGAATCCGTCGGCACCGAAGCACCCGTGGCTTTCGCCTTCACGCGCACTTCATGGTTCACCATCAGTACGTTCATCGCGCGGCGCATCGCCGAGGCATCCGCGTCGAACGAGCGCGCATACTTCTTGCGCTCGCGATCATCCACCGGTTCCTCGTGACCGTACTCGCGGCAGTTGTAGGTGTCCGCGCTGATCTTCATCAGGCCGCGGCTGTAAGCCGAACGCGGCGCGCGTTGGATATTGCGCGGGACGTTCAGCAGATTCTCCTCATCGAGCACATAATAGCCCGCGCTCTGTTCTCCTGTGAGGAAGAGCGGGAACAGCTGCAACCCCACGAAGTTCTTGCTCTCCTGCATGAACTTGACCGCCATCGCCGTCAAAACCACATTCAATGATGCACTAGAAATCATAATCTTTTTCTCCTTT
>CAZRGY010000453.1:0-3777 GCA_964599715.1 uncultured Verrucomicrobiota bacterium
GATGAACAGGCCGATGCGCCAGGCAATGGCGACCTTGCTGCCGCTGGCGATAAGCTCGGCATCCTGCCACATGCCGGAAACAAAACGGGCGGGCCAGAGCATCAGCCACGAACCAAAGATGATCCGACCAAATACGGCAGCCTTGCGGACGCCGACGAAGCCATCCCGGAGGCGTTTGGTCCGGGCGACGCGTCCACTGACTTCGAGCAGGTAGCCGAGACTGAGAAAATTCAAGAAGGGCACTACGGAGCAGACCGCCAACGTACCGATGAGGGTCAGAGCCCCAAAAATCCACTCTACTACCGAGCCAATTCCTTGAATGACTCGGCCGATAAAGCCACGCAGCCGGGCCGGGAAACTCAGCGGAGGACTGCTCGGTGGTGTGGCAGGCTCCCCGGCCTCTGGCACGGTTTGCAAGATGGGTAGTTCTATCGTTCCGTTCATCAACTAGTTATGAGTATGACGTCAGGTAAGCTCTCCGGTTACAGCTTAAGGCCAAATATATACGTTCATCGGAGCAAAATGTCTCTGATAAATGTAGATTCTTCGTAACCGGAAGGGATGATCGTCGTCACTAGCTGTAAGATTGGAAGGTCTAGGAGCGGACAGATTTAAAGTTCTGTTTGTCATAACGGCCTGATAGATGGATAATACTGGATATAAATAAAGCCCGACCGTTTTCATGAACGAGGTTCCACCCGCATTGCCTGTGAAGAATGACCGCCGTGGTATATGGCCAACGGTCATTTTCGTGGGGCTGTGTCTTTTTGTGGCAGGCAGCGTTCTGATTCCGCTCTGGATCAGCAAGCCGGCACCTGCGCCAAAAAACTTCGATTCCGCCCAACAGCAATCTCCAGAATTCACCGCCGTGGTAGGTCAGTTGGATGCCGCTTTTGAGAAAGAGTGGCAGGAGGCGAAGGTAAAGCCCGCACCCGCAGCACCTGCATTGACAGTGGTCCGCCGCCTATCGTTGGGGCTTACCGGAACATTGCCTTCACTAGAAGAGATTCGTGCCCTGGAGGAGCAACCGGAGGAGCAGGTGGTCCAGTGGTGGCTGACGCGGCTCTTTGAAGACCGGCGGTATAGTGATTATCTGGCCGAGCGTTTTGCCCGGGCCTATGTGGGCGTGGAGAACGGTCCCTTTCTGGTTTATCGTCGCCACCGCATGGTGGATTGGCTCAGCACGGAGATTCAGAAGAACCGTCCTTACGATGAACTGTCGCGCGAGCTGATCAATGCCAACGGCATCTGGACTACCCAGCCAGAAGTGAACTTCATCACCGTGACAGTAGATCAAAACGACAAGAAGAAAGGGCCCGATGAGGTGAAGCTGGCAGGGCGGGTTTCCCGTGCCTTCTTGGGAGTCCGCCTGGACTGTGTGCAGTGCCACGATGATTTCATGGGCGGCTCCTGGGAGCAGAAGGATTTCCATGAGCTGGCCGCGTTCTTTGCCCCGGCGGAGATGTCACTGACTGGGGTGAGGGATAACAAAAAGAAGCAGTATGAGTTCCGTTTCCACGGCAAGATGGATGATGAACGGGTGACGCCTCGAGTCCCTTTCAAGCCGGAGTTGCTGCCGAAAGATGGAGCCTTGCGCGAGCGGTTGGCCAAGTGGGTGACTCATCCCGAGAACAAGGCTTTCGCCCGCACCACAGTGAATCGCATTTGGGCACTGATGTTTAATCGCCCGTTGGTAGAGCCAATTGATGACATTCCACTCGAGGGGAACTATCCGCCGGGAATGGAGATTCTTGCAAATGACTTGGTGGCGCATCATTACGATCTGCAGCGGCTCATTCGCCTGATCGCAGCCACGCGGGTTTTCCAATTGGACAGCACCACTCGTGATAACGAGCATCACGTGACGGATGGGCAGGAGAAGCTCTACGCCTCCTTCCCCGTGACCCGGTTGCGCCCTGAGCAAGTTGCAGGCAGCGTCATCCAAGCTTCCTCATTACGCACGATAGATGCCGAGGCCCACATCTTGTGGCAGGTGACCCGTTTCTTCCAGCAAGGCGATTTCGTGAAACGGTATGGGGATATCGGTGAGGACGAATTCAATCAACGCAGTGGCACGGTGCCTCAGCGGTTGCTGATGATGAATGGCAAGCTGGTGAAAGAGCGTTCCGATGAGAATATCGTCATGAATGCCTCTTCGCGCATCGCTTCGTTGGCGCCGGATGATGTTTCGGCGGTCGAGACCGCTTACCTTTGCGCCCTGACGCGTCGCCCAACCGAGCAGGAGCGGAGCTATTTTGTCGAGTTGTTGAGCGGCATCAAAGGCAAGGCCCGGTTCAAGGTGATGGAAGATCTTTACTGGAGCCTGCTGAATGCCACGGAATTTTCCTGGAACCATTGAAAGAGCACGACGTTATGATTTCACCAGAGATGAACCAGGGTTGCGGCACCGCCGATCACTTCTCCCGTCGTACGCTGTTGAAGGCGGCCGGTATGACCGGGCTCACCTGGCTGACACCGCTCGGGCAGTTGCTGGCTTTGGATGCGGAGAAGAAGAAGGGATCGCGGGCTCAATCGGTCATTGTGCTATGGTTGCAGGGTGGGCCAAGCCAGTTGGAGACATTTGATCCACATCCCAATTCGCCCATTGCCTATGGCACGAAAGCGATCAAGACTTCACTGAAAGACACCCAACTCGCAGCCGGATTGGAGCAGACGGCGGATATCCTTTCGAACATGTCGCTGGTGCGTTCGGTGGTTAGCAAGGAAGGAGATCATGAGCGTGCGACGTTCAACATGAAGACGGGCTACCGCCCGAACCCGACCATTCTTTACCCCTCCATCGGGGCTGTCATCAGTCACGAATTGCCGAACCAGAAGATAGAGATTCCGACGCATATCTCCATCCTGCCAGGACAATGGCCAGCGAGAGGCGGTTATCTCGGGGCGGCATATGATGCCTTCAAGACCGGTGACCCGGCGCAACCCTTGCCGGACCTGAGCTTGCGGGTGAGTGACAAGCGTCAGGAACAGCGCATGAAGAGTGTCTCCGTTGTCGACCAAGCTTTCATGCAGGGACGCCAGCCTGATTTCGATGCCAAGAAGACGTTGCATCAGCAAAGCATGCAGAA
This sequence comes from uncultured Verrucomicrobiota bacterium, assembly GCA_964599715.1. GTDB lineage: Bacteria > Verrucomicrobiota > Verrucomicrobiia > Limisphaerales > JAEYXS01 > JAEYXS01. The sequence goes on from CAZRGY010000453.1 coordinate 3,090, forward strand.
CGCCATTGGCATGATGACTTCTGATCAGGTGAAGGCGTTCGATGTCTCACAGGTTCCCATGGCCGAGCGGATGGCTTATGGCGATACCTCATTTGGGCGTGGTTGCCTCGCGGCTGTCCGCTTGGTGGAACGCGGTGTGCGCTGCGTGGAGGTCACCTTGAACGGCTGGGATACCCACACGAACAACCATGAATCGCAAGGCGCATTGGTCAAGACGCTTGACCCGGCCCTCGCTGCGTTGATTGCGGATCTCAAACGCCGGGATTTATTGGATCGCACGATCGTTCTTTGCGGTGGTGAATTCGGGCGCACGCCGAAGCTTAATCCTCTCGAGGGTCGTGATCACTGGCCGCATGGATTTACCGTGGCCATGGCGGGTGGTGGCATCCAGGCCGGACGCGTGATCGGGGCGACTGATCCGAAGGGCGAAAAGAAGGAACCGGAGAATCCGGTGCATGTGGAAGACCTCCATGCGACTATCCTGCACGCGCTCGGCATCAATCATGAGAAGGAGATCATCACTCCTATCGGCCGCCCGATTGCCTTGAGCGACGGCAAGGTCATCAATGAATTGCTGGCCTGAGCCGCCTCACTCCGGTCGCACCAGTTCAAACCGGTCAGTGGTATGGCAATACCAATTGGGAGAAGCCATACGCCCGACAGTGTGCAAGAGTTCGCTTCGTATCCT
>CAZRGY010000454.1:0-3776 GCA_964599715.1 uncultured Verrucomicrobiota bacterium
TCAGACGGCCGGGCTCGATGTGCAGTGGAGAAAATGTGCCCAAGACTTCGTGCTTCAGCGAGGTGCGCCAGCAGTAACGTCCGGTCAGCACGGAGTAACGTGTGGGAGAACAAACGGAGGACGTGGTGCTGCCATCGACAAAGCGGCGGCCCTCGGCGGCAAGGCGGTCGATGTTCGGCGTCTTGACCAGCGCGGCGCTGGCACCATAACAACCGGCACTGCCATAACCATAATCATCAGAAAGGATGATGATGATATTCGGGCTGGCGGCTTTGCCGACCGCGGCTTGAAGCGAAAACAAAGGCGCCATCAACGCGATGGCAAGGGTCAGGAGTTTCATGGCTGTGGGCGGAGTTTAGCCGGTTGCCTTGGGCTGAAACAGGGAAAATGTAAGGCAGAGAAGCAACGTGTCAGGGGATGCAGCAATGGGGTTCACTACAAAAGCGGAAATGAGAGGAAAGAATCACCACTTCGACGCCACTGTCAGCGGGGATGCAGACAGTTTCTTAGAAAGGAAAAGCCGATTAAAGGAAATCTCATATACGGTTGAATGCTCACACTACAAGGTGAACTTTTCCCGGCGCAAGTGAAGCACAATGAATCAATTAAAACAATCAAGTGAAGGCTATTGAAAAGCAAATCTACTTATACAAAATTATATTAATTTACATATTTTTATAACTGATAGGCATAAATGCCTATTGAGATTATCATCAGATTTTGGAATAGTATTTTCCAACCACAAACCCAATACACCTATGCCTAATCAACTTCCAAGTTCATCGCGTAAGCTGTTCAGATGCAGCCTTGATGCCTTCACGCTGATTGAACTGCTGGTCGTCATTGCCATCATCGCGATTCTGGCGGGCATGCTCCTGCCGGCACTGGCCAAGGCCAAACAGAAAGCACTGGCGGCTCAGTGCCTCTCCGGCCTCAAACAGGTCGGCGTGGGAACCGGCATGTATGTTTCCGATAATTCGGACAAGCTGCCCTATGCTGGCATAAGAAGCCAAAACACCACTCACGGAAGCTGGGACAAACTGCTGATCCAGTACATAGGCGGTTCCACGGGCGGCGGACAAGGGTGGACGATCAACTGGGCGTTGGGCAATATGCTGGCACCCAAGGTCGTGCGTTGTCCAGCGGACAAGTTCATTCCGCATGACACTATTTCAGCAGCCGGGAATAATGGTACGGAACGCGCACGGAGAACATATGCGATGCCCCGTTATAAGTTCTGGACGCATGACCGCAACCTCTCCGGCACCACCGCCAATTACCCGCCCAACCCAGCCGCTCAAACCGGCGTGGGTGTGGCGATAAACTTGGCCACACTTCCGACCGGATACACCCCGAACGGATCGGTGAATGTGAACTGGAATGCCCTAAAAATCAGCAACCTCCCGGCGGTTCGCACCGCCATGGTGCTGGATCAGGTGGGCACGATCGCTTTCACCGAACGAGTCCACACCACCGAACAGAAGGCGGGCAACTGGGTGGCTTGGATAGATCAAGCCACCTGGCGGTCTGGGGGCGGGCGCTATCATGCAGAGGTAGGTACTGCTATCGCACCGAGTTCCACGGTTTACTGGCAGTTTCATCATAATGGAGCATTCAACTACGCGTTTGTTGACGGTCATGTGGAACTGTTGCCTCCGGCCAAAACTTCTTCAAACATGCAGCAGCAGCGTGGCATGTGGTCCATCCTGACCACAGACTGATCAACCGGAAAGTGGTGCCATGAAATTAAAATTGTTACAGAATTCGGTGCTGCTGGTGGCGTTAATTCTGGTTGGATGCGGAGAGGAAACAGACAGCGAGCCGGATCTCGCTGTTGCGTCTCCCCCTGCCGCAGTAGAGATCACCAGCCAGCCGGTAGCCGCTCCCACGGAAGCCGCATCTGAAACCACGGCACCGGTCTTGCCGCCCACGGATTTGACGGCGGCCGCCAGGCCGCTCAATGACGATGGCAACCAGATGACGGACCTGGAAGTGCTCACCTCGCTGGTCCGTCGGCATAACGAAAGTCTGGGCAGCCAGGAGGTGGATACCACCGGGCTAACCTTCAAGACGGAAGCCGAGGAAATGGCCTATCGGGAAGCACGCGCTGTCAAGGGACAACCCATAACCGAGGTCAGCCAGCTGGTGACCCTTGGCTTGCTCAAGTCGCTGCCACCGCCTCCGGCGGGTAAGCGATATGCCATCAATCCTGAAAACCAAGAGGTAGTTCTGGCCGAAGCAAATTGAATCGAGACCAGCAGGGTCTTGATACTTCGGTGCATCCCCAAAAGCTGCGAGCTTTGGCGTACCACACCCAAGCGTTGTCTGCGTGGCTCATCCCAACCGGGACTCAACGCATGCACAGCACGATTGGAGGAATTCGATTTCGCCTAAACGAGGTTTTTTAAATCTATAGCAATAAAGTTAGTTTAGATTTTATATATATAAATAAAATCAGATTTGAGCAGTTACTCTAATCATATTCACCTAACCAAAAGTATTCTTGCTGGACACTGCTACCATCAGCACTAACATCAGCATTAGAGAATTTCGTTGCTATCCATGAAATCCACAGAAAAACGCTTGCCGCCGAAGGCGGCGGAGCTTTTCCAGAGAATCCATCTGGCCCATCGCAGCCATGGCAGTAACCCTCTGATCAGCGAAAGGCACATCTGGTTTGAGTTCTTGCGGGCGACGCATGGAAGCAGCAATCTTCGGCTGACTGGAGGAGAACTCTATGTCTTGTTGACCGAAGATTACGGTTGGCGCAATGACTTGGCGCAAAGTTTGGCAGCCGAGTATGACTTTGCCATGGAGTTCATGGATTTTCTGGCTCCACTTGGCCAGTGATTTCTTGGTACCCGCGGGACCACCCAACCCGATAAGAAATCTTGCTTAAAGGTCCCGCATTTTACGTATCCCTACACCGCGCGCACGATCACAATCCGGTGCATTCAACCGCGTAACCTGCTGCGTATTTGGCAGAGCGGATTTACAGCAATTGAAGCGGCTTAAAAGCCGCGCTCCTTTGGCGGTGGGTGATCGAAGGCGTTGTCCGTGGACGGTGTCCACGGCTACCATCGGGTCGTGCAGCTGGCACTGCCATGGGAGCGAAGGCGGGGAGGTTCAACCGCATAGAACACAGGGATCATCGAGAGAACGGAGGGAGGTAACACAAGAGGGGCAAGGCACAGGTAACATTTGGCGTGAGGGAAAATAGCCGATAGCCAAGAGACGATGGCCAACCTGAGAGGTGACCGCGAAAGAGAAGAGGAAGGTAACCACAGCCCCGACAGAAGCCGGGGTGAACCCCGACAAATTGCCGGGGTGAAAAATACATGAAAGGGGGATTGGGATCAGGAGTAAGCAGAGGAAACGGAGGGGGAATTTTACCGCGAACTACGCCAAATACGCGAACGGGAGGGATGACCGCAATTCTGGTCAAAATATCGGGTGAGAAAGCGCAGAGGACACAAAGGGGAGGCGGAAAGAGGGGTGGTGAAATGCGAGTTACACAAGGAGCGAAACTTGTATGTTTCTGTCCGGGAAACGGTTGTGTTTCTCATGCAAATTTTAGCGAAATGTGATGGAAAGTTTGCGGGTTTTGTGGGATTAATTTCAGTGCTGACAACTCGTTGTCGGTAAAGGAGAGAAGCTCGAGGAAGTGTTGAGTTCTTAGTTATTAGTTTTGAATTAAGAGCCGAGCGAAGATCCCGAAGTTCTCAAGTCAGATGAATCATTGGATTTGTTGTGGCAATCCTTATGGAACCCCGACT
>CAZRGY010000455.1:0-2618 GCA_964599715.1 uncultured Verrucomicrobiota bacterium
TTCGCCCATAAAGGATATTTTGGCTTGGGATACACACCGCCATCACCCAGTGTCGGCTCAAACGCCACTGCATCCCCCACCACATTTCCCGATCCGCCACCACCCGGCTTGCCGTTGTTAGATGAGGGAGCTTGCACCGGTTTCAACTTGGCCGGAGGCGGCACCGCATACTTGGCCGCGACCAGACGCACTGGTCCTTCCACCGGCACCGCGAAGGCCACTTGCGCGTTCATCGGTGTTACCGCTGGAACGATATCAGGCAGTTCCACCGCTTCTGGGCTGTTCTCTTGCAGAGCACTGTCACTACTCGCTACGGATTGAGAGACCGTCGGTTGTGGCGGTGGTGGATTGAACAATACAGGCACCGAGTAAGGCTTCTCCACAGGTGCCGGGGCTGAGAGCACGAACAGCGGTTGAAAGATCCCCACCACCCCGATAAGTGCAAAAAGCGCACAAACAGCATTCGCCCAGGCGAATTTCACATTCGGGTCCGGGGCATCCTGCGGCAGGCATTCCCGGGCCAGTTCGCAAGTCAGCCGCGTCGGGCAGGCATCCGCCAAGGTACAACGGTCCCGTCCGGCTTTCCCAGCCGGGGTCGCGATTTTCATTGTCTCTTGGGCAGTCAACATTGCTGTCTAAGCAGGCTAATGAGATTAAATCTCAATTTCTAAGCGTCAAGGTCCATCGTCGCGGCATTTAGCCACAGTTAATCGGACGATCCATGCCATCGCTATATTTCGCAAGATCATGGCAGCGCAGCGGTTTCCGCTTCGGCCGGCTTACGGGCTATGATTTCGGCGTTCAGATTCTGTGCCGCTTTTCCTTGCCGCCAGTTACGCCAACGACGGAAGGTCAGAGCAAATCCCGTATAGACCAGCACGGCCCCGCCCAAGGAAGCGATCATCGCCAAGGTCTGCCCTAGGATACCGCCCGCCTCGCCCGTATGGATCCAACGAACCCATAGCCGCAGTTTACGCCCGCTGTTGTAGCTGTCGTATGTCTCCGTGCTGACAATCTCTCCCGTCTTGGCACTCAGATTCACCGTCGCGCGCTTGTCCGGCCGGGCACCATTGCCACGATCCACCAGAAAGGCAAACGGAGCATCCGCTGCCGAAGGAAAGCGCAATGAAATCGTTTGCCAGTCCGTTGCCTGGGCTTCCGCCTTGGTCCAGATCGCATTCAATTCACCGGGCGCATACAGCGGCCGTGGATTGCCTTCACCGCCCTCACGGCGTTCACCCTGCTTCTGTTTTCCTTCGGCGCGCTTGCCCTCTTCCGCCTTCCCGCCAGCCGGACCTTTTTGTTCACCGCCCTTGGCAAGTTGCGGACCACCGGCAACTGGTCTTCCGGGGGCTGTGCGCGGCGGTGGCGGTTCATTGCCCGTGATGCGATAGAGCAGATTGCTCATCCACGGATAGGAAAAGACTGAGCCCGTGATCACGATGAAGAACAACGGCACACAGCACCAAAAACCGATCACATTGTGCCAGTTCCAGTCACGCGCCTTACTGCTGAGACCGGACTTGAACCAGGCAATGGCCTTCCAAGCCGAAGCCGTCCACTGCTTGGGCCACCAGAGATACAACCCGCTGACCACCAGAAAGAGAAAGGCCAGATTGCAGGCCCCCGTGATAGCCTTGCCGGTGGATCGATAGTCACCCTCAGCCGCCAGCCAACGATGCAGGTCCGTGGTCACGTGGAAGAATTCTCGGATCTTTTTGGAGGGCTCCCCGATGACCTCACCAGAGTAAGGATTTACCAGCAGCGATTTCTCCCGGCCAAAGCTGATCGTCACCGGCAAGGCTGCGTCTGACTTCATGGTGACGCCGGACGGAGACGCATTGGTCTCCACTGCCTTCACCTTCGCCAGCAAATCTTCCACCGGCAGGCGCTGGCCCCCGGCAGGTGCCTGAACATGAAAATCGCTGTCTGCCCAGGCCACGATCTGCCGCTCATACGCCAGCAGAACACCCGTGACGGACATCACCAAGATCACCACCCCCGCGACAATGCCCGCGATCAGATGGAGCCAGAACAAGACTTTGCGAAACTGCTTCATGGCTGACGGAAAGAAAGTGTGGAGCTGTGATTCAAACCCTCATAGGCCAGGCCACCGGCAAAACCGGCCACCGTCTCTCGATGCGAACACACTAGGAGGAACAGACCTTTAGTAGGCGGTGTGAAAGAAAATTTACCCTCCGCATCCGTCACCATATCCGCCGCGAACGCATTCAACCCCTCGGCCTTCACTTTGGCTCCGGCCAGCGGTTGGCCGCGAAAAAACACCCGATATTCACCCGCTTTGCCCGTCGGCAGGACATCTAATGTCAGGCCGGGCTCAACCGTGGTCGTGTTGGCGGGTTGCCAACGGGCGTAGAACATCGTCTTGCGGGCGGTACCGCCCCGGCTGGAGACCGCCAAACCGGCCTCTTCTGCCAATATCGGAGCTGCTACCTTGGCCCCGTGAAACAATAAATGATCCGCCTTCTTCTCCACCTTGAACTGGTTGGTGGCCACTGTCCATGCCTGCACACCGGCGAAGATATCCAGCCGTCCCGGTGAGGTCTCGAGCTTTTCCCCGATCTCACCAAAACGCAGCACCATGGCCCCGTCCACAT
>CAZRGY010000455.1:2628-3758 GCA_964599715.1 uncultured Verrucomicrobiota bacterium
ATCTTCGATCCAGATATTGTGGGCTTGCAAAGACCGGCCATTGGCCAGCGCGAACGCCAGCCCGATGAGACAGAGGAAATGTGGAAGCTTCATAAACGACATGAATGATTTTACCGGCCACTGATTACATCTCCGCCCACTGACGGAGCAGATTGTGATACACGCCGGTCAGTTGCACGGCCGAAGGATGGTTCGGATGATCTGCGCTGATACGTTGGATGCCCATGTCCAGATCAAAGAGCAACGTCCGTTGCCCATCATCCCGGATCATGCTCTGCATCCAGAAGAAGGAACAGATGCGCGCCCCTCGCGTCACTGGCGTGACGTGATGCAGACTCGTGGACGGATACAGCACCATATGCCCCGCGGGCAACTTGACCTGCTTCACCCCATAGGCATCTTCCACGCACAGCTCACCCCCATCGTATTCTTCCGGCCCCGCGAAAAAGAGCGTGGCTGAAAGGTCCGTGCGGATGCGATGCGGCGTACCCGGGATTTGCCGGATGGCATTATCCACATGTGTGCCAAAGGATTGCCCGCCCGAGTACTTGTTGAACAACGGCGGGAAAACCCGCAACGGCAGAGCCGCTGACATGAACAAGGGATTCTTGCCGAGCGCCGCGAGGATCATGTCACCCAGCTTGACCGCTGCTGGATGTCCTTCCGGAATCTGCACATTATCCTTCGCCTTGGCGGACTGGTGGCCGGCCGTCACCCGACCGTCCACCCACTCAGCCTGGTCCAAGATCTGGCGCGCTTCGGCCACCTGCTGCGGCGTGAGCACATCTGGTATCGTGATAAGCATGGTTTTGTCTTTTTTATTGCCGGATAGGTCAAAACTTGAAGTTCGCAGTCAAGACTGCCGAGCGACCTTCGCCCGGGATGAAATGACCACCGCCGACACTGCCGATGTATTCTTCATCCGCCAGATTGTAAACATTCAGGCGGAGGTTGAAGTTCTTCGTGACCTCATATCCCAACGAGGCGTTCATGAGCCAGTAGCCTGGGGCCGTACGCCTCCCGGTGGACGAATTGCTGCTGTAACGGCTGCCGACATACTGGGCACCACCACCGATATCCGTGCGCCAAGGCAAAGTCTCCGCCGCCGACGCCAAAATCATGGCGGAGAA
>CAZRGY010000456.1:0-3756 GCA_964599715.1 uncultured Verrucomicrobiota bacterium
CAAGTCTGGCCGGGCATCCCGTGTCATCCGACAAATGATCTGGAGACCGCATTGTTGGCAGTTCCAGTGAAGGCCAAGCCGCTACCTCGTGTGTTGGTCCTGAGTGGCACCGGTTCCTGCTGCTACGGCCAAGCTCCCGATGGCACCACCGGCAAGGTCGGTGGCTGGGGGCATATCTTGGGCGACAAAGGCAGCGGATTCGAGATCGGCCTGCGGGCCTTGAAGGCGTGCGTGTATTACCTGGATCGAGATGGTGAATGGTCCGCGCTCGGCCAGCGCATCCTGCGTGCCTTGCAGCTCAACGAACCGAATGACCTCATCGGTTGGGTGCAACAAGCGCCCAAGAATGAAGTCGCCGCCCTTGCCATCGAAGTCTTTGCCGCCGCGCAGGAGAAAGACGCGATCGCTCGGGATATCCTTGAAGGCGCCGCCCACAGCCTGGCGAAAGATGCCGTGTCTTGCGCAAATAAACTGGCGAGTAAATCAGCCCCGGTGGAATTTCTCCTCTCGGGTAGTGTGTTGATGAAGCAGCCCAAGTTTGCTGCCAAGGTAGGCAAACTGATCCGCGAGCGCTGGCCTCAAGCGGTCATCTTGAAACAGACTCGCAGCGGCGTCTTTGGCGCGATTGAACTGGCGAAGCGTTCAGTCGCATCCGCGCCAGCTTCACCATCGCCAGCGAAGAAATCTCCGAAGCGCAAAGCGAAGGTGGCGATTTCGCCGATCCCGAAATCCTCCGCCATATCGCCCACCGAGCAAAGCAACCCACGCTCGATGAAGCTGGATGAATTGTCGGCCGTGAAGGCAGTGGAGCTGATGCTGTCCGAGGATGCCAAGCTTCCGGCTGCCATCTTGCCGGAAAAGCAAAAGATCGCCCAAGTGGTCACCTGGACCGCGAAGGCTTTCAAACGTGGCGGTCGGCTCTTTTACGCCGGTGCTGGCACAAGCGGACGTTTGGGCATCTTGGATGCCAGCGAATGTCCGCCGACTTTCCGCACGCCGCCGGAGTGGGTGCAGGGCATCATCGCCGGTGGCCAACGGGCCATCTTCACCGCCGTGGAAGGTGCAGAGGATGATGTAGAGGCAGGTACCCGCGCCATCCAGTTTCGTGGCATCACGGCGAAGGACGTGGTGGTGGGCATCGCGGCGAGTGGGCGCACTCCATTCGTTTGGGGTGCCTTGGCCGAGGCGAAGAAGCGACGTGCCAAAACAGTGCTCATTTGCCTGAATCCCAATCTCATCATCGAACCGCGCTTCCGACCGGATGCCGTCATCGCTCCGCAAATCGGCCCGGAGATATTGACCGGGTCCACGCGCCTGAAATCCGGCACTGCCACCAAGCTCATCCTGAATATGATCACCACGCTGGCGATGGTCCAGACGGGGCGGGTGGTCGGCAACCTGATGGTGGACTTGAACCCCAGCAATGTGAAATTGAGGGATCGTGCCGCCCGTATCGTGGTGGAACTCACCGGTGCCAAGTATGAAGACGCGCTCGCCGAACTGGAACGCAATGGCTGGCAGGTGAAAGCGGCCCGCGACAAGTTGCGGAAGCGTAAAACGTGAGGCACTATCCCTAAGCACCTGTGCCTATCAAAATCTCCATCATCGTCCCGGCATTCAACGAAGAGAAGTTGATCGCGCAATCGTTGGCGGCGATGAAAGAAGCGGCAGCGGCTTTCACGGAGCGTGGTTGGGAATGGGAACTGGTGGTATGCGATAACAACTCCAAGGATCGCACCACCGAGATCGCCAAGGCCGCCGGGGCCAAGGTGGTGTTCGAGCCGAAGAACCAGATATCCCGCGCACGCAATACGGGTGCTTCCATCGCGCAGGGGGAGTGGTTTCTCTTTGTGGATGCCGATTCGCACCCTAGCAAGGAATTGCTGGCTGACCTGGCGGATACCATCACGGCTGGCCGTGCTCTGGGTGGTGGCGCGGCGGTGAAGCTGGACCAAGACATCGGGCGTGCGGGCATGCTGGCGGAGTTTTGGAACAAGCTTAGCCGCTGGCAGAAGTGGGCGGCGGGTTCGTTCGTTTATTGCGAAGCGAACGCTTTCCGCGAACTGAGCGGCTTCAGTCTGGAACTCTACGCGAGCGAGGAGATCGATTTCAGCCAACGCCTCAAGAAACTCGCCAAAGCCCGCGGCCTCGAGGTCATCATCTTGAAGAAGTATCCGCTCGTCACCTCAGCGCGGAAGGCGCATCTCTATACGAAGGGTGAGCATGTGAAGTTCATGCTGCGCACGATTTTCAGTCGTGGTAAAACCTTGAAGCAAGCCGAGACGGCTGCCATCTGGTATGATGGCCGGAGATAGCTTTTATGTCCGCCGCTGGATTTGCCCAGACACCGGAGCCGCCGTATTACGCGGTGATCTTTACCTCGCAACGCACCGAAGGTGATCGCGGCTATGACCACATGGCCGCCCGCATGGTGGAGCTGGCGCAGACGATGCCCGGCTTCCTTGGCGTGGAGTCGGTGCGCGGTGAGGATGGGCTCGGCATCACCGTTTCTTACTGGCGTACGGAGGAAGATATACGGCATTGGAAAGCGCACTCGGAACATCAGGTAGCCCAGGAGACGGGGAAGAAAACTTGGTATGAGAATTATGCCCTGCGCGTGGCCAAAGTGGAGCGGGCTTACGGGAAGTGAGGGCGCAAAACCGGCCGAAATGGCCCAAAACTTCGCGTTGACGCGGAAGGCTTCTGTGCTACGTTCCAACCAGTGAGCGCACTCAACACGCGATTTTACGGATTCAGCTTTAGCGGCTATTATTGGTTTAGCCGCCCGCACTTGCGTGTTGAGATGTCCCGCTAGATGGCGACATTTTCCTAAGACAGATAACTCAACCGCAGGTGTTTCACCTGCGGTTTTTTTGTCGCCCCGCAGCGTGAGTCATCGGACCAGAAAGCAAAACAGATTATGATCATCGTACTAAGACCGAAAATCAGTCGTAAGGACGAACAGGCCGTGCTGCGCGAAATCCGCAAGCTGGGATACAAACCCCATGTGATGCGCGGTGTTGCGCGCACCGTCATCGGCGCCATCGGGGACGAGCGCAAGAACCACACGCTGGAGACCCTCACGAGCTTCGCGCAGGTGGAGAGTGTGATGCCCATCCAGAAGCGGTTCAAGCTGGTCAGCCGCGAGGCGCATCCGACGAACTCCACCATCAAGGTGGGCAAGGACATCGTCATCGGCGGCAAGAAGGTGCAGATCATGGCCGGCCCTTGCTCCGTGGAGAGCGAGAAGCAATTGCTCACCACCGCCCACGCGGTGAAGAAAGCGGGAGCGACCATCCTGCGCGGCGGTGCGTTCAAGCCGCGCACTTCACCCTACGAATTCCAAGGGCTCGGCGAGAAGGGCCTGAAACTGCTCGCCAAGGCGCGCAAGGAGACGGGGCTCGCGGTCATTACGGAACTGCTCTCCGAGCAGCATGTGGACATGGTGGCGGAATACACGGACATCTTCCAGATCGGCGCGCGCAATGCCCAGAACTTCCAATTGATCATCGCTGCCGCCAAGGCCGGCAAGCCGGTGCTGCTGAAGCGCGGTCTCTCCATGAAGATCGAGGAATGGTTGCTGGCGGGTGAGTATGTCCTCGCGAATGAAAACCCGAACCTGATGTTCTGCGAACGCGGCATCCGCACCTTCGAGACCTACACCCGTAACACGCTCGACCTGTCTGCTGTGCCCATCATCAAGAGTGCGTCACACTGCCCGATCGTGATTGATCCGAGCCAGGGTGCTGGACGTGC
>CAZRGY010000457.1:0-3211 GCA_964599715.1 uncultured Verrucomicrobiota bacterium
GAGGACTGGACCAAGCGCCCCGTCGTCCTGCTGCTCCACGGCTGGAATGGCGAACTGAACTACGAGACGCTCTTCCCGTGGATGGGCCGTCGCCTCGCCAAGCAAGGCGTCACCGCCATGAGCCTCCTGCTGCCCTACCACGGCTCTCGTAAACCACGCGAACCCGGCGCCATCCGCAATTTCATCTGCGATGACGTTGGTACGGTTTTGGAAGCCGCCCGCCAAAGCATCGCTGATTGCCGAGCCCTCATCCGTTGGCTGCATGAGCAGGGCTGTCCTCGCATCAGCGTCTGCGGCTTTTCCTTCGGCGGCTGGCTCGCCGGCTTGCTCGCCTGTCATGAGCCGTTATTGGACCGCGCCATCCTCGGCACCCCTATCAACCGCATGGACCGTGCCTTGCGCGAACTCCCCTTCTGTCTCCCGCTCAAAGAAAAGCTGGAACAACTCCGACTCGCGGTGACCCCGTTCGATCTCAGTTCACAAAAGCCTCTTCTATCTCCTGAGAAGATTCTCCTGCTGGAATCCCGTTACGACCTCTTTGCCCCTGCTGAGACCATCGAGGAACTCTGGCAAGACTGGCACAAACCGGAGATCACCCGCGCACCACACGGCCACATCAGCGTCCTCTTCTCGCGACCTGAGATGGGCAAGCTCTGCACTTGGTTGGCTTCAGAATCCAAAATCGAAAATAAAACAGCCGCCAGTTGAATGACTGGCGGCTGTCTGTCGAAACTTTGCGTGTCCCTTAGATCACCGTTCCGTTCGGCACCACCCCGTTCTTCGGGATGATCACGATACCGTCACGGATGTAATACAGCGGATGATCCACGTTCTCATCCTTGCCTTCCGGCGTGATCACCACGTTGTCACCGATACGCGCATTCTTGTCGATGATCGCGTTCTCGATCTTGCAGTTCTTGCCGATGCCCACCGGCGGAATCCCCTTCTCCGCGTTCTTCTGGATGGATTCCATGGACTCATAATAGTCTGAACCCAGCAAGATACAGCGATGGATGCGCGTGCCCGCTCCCACATTGCTGCGGATGCCCACCAGCGTATGGCTCAGCGTCGCATAGTTCAGGATGCAACCGTCCGAGATGATGCAATGGCTCACTTCAGCCCCATTGATCTTCGTCGCCGGCAGGAAGCGCGGGCGCGTGTAGATCGGCGCCGTCATGTCGAAGAAATTGAACCGCGGCAGCTCCGCCGTCAGGTCGATGTTCGCATTGAAGAACGAACGGATCGTTCCGATGTCCTCCCAGTACCCTTGGAACACATAGGAGCAGACCTTGTGCGTGTTGATCGCTCCGGGAATGATGTGCTTGCCGAAATCCGTCAGGTCATTCTCCAGCAACTTGAGCATCACATCACGGTTGAACACGTAGATGCCCATGGAGGCCAGGAACAGCTCGTCATTCCCTTCGATGCCCAGCTTCGGATACCACTCCTTTTCCAGCACGAGAGAGTCCTGCACTTCCTTCTCTTTCGGTTTCTCCACGAAACGCGTGATGCGCCGCTCCTCGTTCATCTGCATGATGCCGAGTGCCGAAGCCTCTGACCGCGGCACCGGGATGGTGGCGATGGTTAGTTCCGCCCCACTGGCCGCATGCTGGTTCAGGATCTGCGTGTAATCCATCCGGTAGAGTTGGTCACCGCTCAGGATCAGCGCATAGTCAAACTTGTGGTTCCGGAAATGCATCAGGTTCTTCCGGACGGCATCCGCCGTCCCCTGATACCAGGTCGCATCGGTGAATGTCTGCTCGGCGGCCAGCAACTCCACGAAGCCGCCCGAGAAATGATCGAACTTATAAGACTGCGCGATATGCCGGTGCAGCGAAGCCGAGTTGAACTGGGTCAGCAGATAGATTTTTTTGACCCCCGCATTGATGCAGTTCGAGATGGGGATGTCGACCAGACGGTACTTGCCCGCCAATGGCACAGCGGGTTTGGCACGTTCCTTGGTCAGTGGGAAGAGACGCGTGCCTTGACCGCCACCCATGATGATAGCGAGGACATTTGCAGGGTTGGCGATGGTTGGTTGGCCTGTGGACATAGAATCCTTTTCTTGCGGTTCGTTTGTCACCCTCTATAACCTGCCCTTAGCCAATAGGGCAACGACATTCGCTTTGCAGGGGTTGTCCACGGCTTATCGTAACATGTGCGGCATAATTGGATACGTAGGAAATCAGTCGGCCACCCCTATTTTGCTTGAGGGCTTGCGGCGCCTCGAATACCGCGGCTACGACAGCGCCGGCATCGTCCTCTTCCAGGAGGGCCAACTCGCCACTCGCAAGAAAAAGGGCAAGATCGATGAAGGCTTGGCCCATCTCGTTAAAGAGCAGCCGCTCACCGGCCAGACCGGCGTGGGCCATACACGCTGGGCCACCCATGGCGCGCCTTGCGATGAGAATTCCCACCCTCACTCCGATGAATCCGGCCGTATAGCCCTGGTCCATAATGGCGTCATCGAAAATTACGAACGCCTCAAAGCTGGTTTCATCAAAGCGGGCCACACCTTTCACTCCGCCACTGATACTGAAGTCCTCGCCCACCTCGTCGGTGAGCACTATGAGAAGCTGAAGGACGATACCACGCCCGGCTCCCGCCTCGGTAAGGCCGTCGCCAATGCCCTGCGCGAAGTCATCGGCACCTACGGCATCGCCGTCGTCTGCAAAGATGAACCCGGCATCATCGTCGGCGCACGCCGCGGCTCCCCGCTCATTATCGGCGTGGGCGAAGGCGAGAACTTCCTCGCCAGCGATTCCAGCGCCATTGTCGCCCACACGCAAAAAGTCGTTTATCTCAACGACTACGATGTCGTCACCGTGGACAAGGATGACTTCCACGTCATCAACCTCGGCACTGAGACCGCGCAGGTACAGATCAGCCAGATCGAGTTCAGTGCTGACGCCGTCGAACGCGGTGACTACGCGCACTACATGCTCAAGGAGATCTTCGAGCAGGCGCGTACGGTCGAGAACGCGATGCGTGGTCGCATCGACCATGAGGAAGCCATGGCCAAGTTCGGTGGTCTGAACATGACCAGCGCCGAACTGCGCGCCGTGGACCGCGTCGTCATCGCCGCCTGCGGCACCAGTTGGCACGCCGCCCTCGTCGGTGAATACCTATTTGAAGAACTCGCGCACCTCCCCGTGAAGGTGGAATACGCCAGCGAGTTCCGCTATCGCAACGCCCCTATCGAGAAGCACAC
>CAZRGY010000457.1:3221-3733 GCA_964599715.1 uncultured Verrucomicrobiota bacterium
GTCCTCGTCATCACGCAATCAGGCGAGACCGCGGACACCCTCGCCTGCTTGCGCGAAGCTCGTCGTCGCGGCCACAAGGTGCTCAGCATCTGTAACGTCGTCGGCAGCACCATCGCCCGCGAAGCGGATGGCGGCATCTACCTGCACGCCGGCCCGGAGATCGGTGTGGCCTCCACCAAGGCCTTCACCTCACAGGTCACCGTCCTGACCCTGCTCGCACTCTACATGGGCCGCATCCGCATGCTCTCTCATGGTCGCGGACAGAAACTCCTGAAGGCACTGGAAGCAGTCCCCAAACAGATCGAGTCCCTGCTCGCACAGAACGACCGCATCAAAGAGATCGCCCTCAAATACGCCCAGGTGGAAGACTTCTTCTTCCTTGGCCGCCAATACAATTTCCCGGTCGCCCTCGAAGGCGCCTTGAAGCTCAAGGAGATCTCCTACATCCACGCGGAAGGCTACCCTGCTGCCGAGATGAAGCACGGCCCCATCGCGATGATCGACGAGCGCAC
>CAZRGY010000458.1:0-3726 GCA_964599715.1 uncultured Verrucomicrobiota bacterium
AAACCGCTCTTGCGTGAGGATTGGATCTTCATACGTTTACCTTTTTTCTATGTGCGGCGTGGACATAGTGAAAGGCGGTTTTATGATGAATACGACTATAGCGTCCACGGATTGCCTTCCACTGACCGCATGGTGAGAATCTAGCAATAGCGGTGCCATGCAAAGAGAATAGCAAATATATTATTGTAACGCCTGTTCCCCCTTTAAAAACTCACTTTTTTGACACCATCTCCTGCACTACCGAATCTATCGAGATGCTGGTCAGGCAACGGCGGTCGATCGGGCATTCCCGCAAAAAACAGGGCTGGCAAGGGGCTTTACCCCGGATAAAGGTCACTTTTTCACTGCCCGGCAGCCCCGGCCCGGTCAATTCGGGCGAGGTACTCCCAAAAACCGCCACTACTCTCGTTCCCACGGCTGCAGCCAAGTGCATGGGGCCGGTGTCATTAGTGAGAACCGCCCGGCAGCCACTGAGAATCACCGCCAATTCACGCAGGCTCGTCCGCCCCGCCAAGCTCATCACCGAAGCCTGCCCGTTTTGCTGCTGTATCCCTTTTGTAATCTGCTCAGCCAGAGCCACATCGCCCTTCCCGCCAAAAACCAACCAATGAGCTTGCACCTGCTGGCTGATCCGCACCGCCGCTTGGATAAAATTCTCGGCGTCCCAGCGCTTCGCCGGACCATATTCCGCCCCCGGATTGAGACCAAAAACCGGCTTCCCATCGTCCGACCAACCATATTTTGCTCTAAGTTGCTGAAACTCACCGATATCCGTCTCAATTTTGGGAATTTGCGATTCAGCACTCGCTCCCAAGGCAGCCACCAGGTGCAGGTAATGGTGCATCTGATGATCCTTAAAACCTGGTTTCGGTGCCTTGTCCGCTTCCCCGGCGACCAAACGCTCGATTTCCTTCACCGTCCGCTTACGCATGGATACAAGACCCGGCGTCCGCTCCACCACCCGGTTCAGCAGCCAATCACGAGCCCGCCCGCCATATCCGGTCCGATTCCCCACCCCGCCCAGCCAAAGTTCCAAGGCAGACCGCGTGGAGTTTGGCAAGACCACGCCCGTATCAAAACCCTGCCCCCACAATTTCTTCGCCACCCGCCAGAGACCATCCTCTGCCCCAAAGGTGATGACTTCATTCAGCCAAGATTGCTTTTCCCACAGCCCCGCCAGCTTCTCTGGTGTTAGCAGGGCGATGTGAGCTTCCGGAAACTTCTCCCGCAAACGATACATCGCTGGGGTAGTCATCACGGCGTCACCCAACCAGTTCACCCCTCTTACCAGGATGCGTTTGGGTTCGCTGCTCATCCCTCCGCCTCCGGATATTCGACCGGAATGGTCGTGCGGTTTTTGCCGATCTTCGTTTCGCGTCCACCGCGATACTTGTTCGCCTTCCATCGGTTGTGCACCCAGAACCAGTTCGCCGGGTCACGCCGGACCGCCGCCTCAAAAGCTTGGTTGATCTCCCGGCTGATATCCTCCACGGAACGCGCCTCACCTTTGAAAGTCGTCGGGATCTCATCGCCGATTTCCACCCGCCACTGCGCCAGGCCAGTACGATAACAGATGGCCGTATGCAGCGGACAATTGTATCTCAGTGCGAACACCGCCGGAGCCGCGCTCGTGGAACAATCGCGGCCAAAGAACGGGAGCTTCAATCCCCGGTCTCCCGCGTGCTGATCCGCCAGCAAGCCGAGCAAGAGGCTGGAAGTCGACATCGCCTGCTTCAAAGCGGCCGCTTCCGTCCGCCGTTCAAAAAGCAGTCCACCGGATTTCTTCCGGAGATCCAGCAAGAGCTTGTTCAAGGCTGGCTGGCGCAGGCCGCGATAAGTCCCGCCGCAACGATACGACGGCTCCAACTGCGCAAAACGCATGTACAGCTCGAAATTCCCGAAGTGTCCCACCGCCACCACACGGCTTTGTGAGGCCGTCTCCGCACTTCCCAAACGCAGCTTTTCTGCACCCACGAATTCCAGATGCGGCTTCAATTCCTCCATCGTCATGGAGGCTGTCTTGATGGCACTGGCGTAGTTCTCGCCGATACGCCGGAAGTTCTCCTTGGCGATATCTCTGATCTGTTCCCGCGTCCGCTCATCACCAAAACAATACGTCAGGTTCTCCAGCATCACCCGCCGATGCCGCCGATCCACCCAATACGCAAGCGCCCCACCCGCGCGCCCCAGCCGCGCCACCACGCGCAATGGCAGCGCCTGCAGCAGCTTGATGAACGTCCACGCGATGATGTAGAGCACCTTGTCCATTTACCGGAAACAGATTTGCCGCACGCAATCGTGGAAATCTTTTGCCCCGCTCAAGATCTTGATCTCCACGCGCATGAAATAGATGGGCAGGTCGCGCCGGTCGATCTTCGGGAAACGCACCGCATCCTTCTGCGTGGTGATGATCATCTCGGCCTGCCGCTTCTTGCTGCGATTGATGGCGTTCAAGACTTCCTGCTGCGTGAAACGATGATGATCCGCAAAGCTCTTCGTGTAAACCAGGTCTGCTCCCAGCTTTGCCAGGCCCTGCTCAAAACTCTCCGGCTGCGCGATAGCGCTGAAGGAGGCGACACGACGACCTTGCAAGAACTCCAGTCCATGCCGTTCGCCCGTGAACACATCCTCGAAATACAAGGGATGATGCACGCACTCAATGACGCCCGCTGTGGGATTGTGTTTCGCGATGCGCTTGCGCAACTCGGCCGTGTTGCCATCGCTCTTCGTGAGGAAGATGTAACTCGCCCGCGAGAGATGCGAGGGCGGTTCACGCAGCGTGCCACGGGGCAACATGTGCTCATTGCCGAACGGTTGCTGGCAATCGATCAGCACGATGTCGCGACGGCGTCCCTTGATCTTCCAATACTGAAACCCGTCATCCAGCAGCAGGATGTCGCAGCCGAATTTCTGGATGGCGTAACGGCCGCTCTTCACGCGGTCCTTGTCCACCAGCACCACCACGTCCTTGAGATTGGAGGCCAGCATGTACGGCTCATCACCCGCCGTTTCGGAATCCAGCAGCAAGGACTTGCCATCCGAAACCACGCGCGGTGGCGTGGCTTCCTCCCGGAAGAGCAGCTTGTTGATGAGGCGACGGCGCAGCGGCGGCGGCTTGGAGCGATAACCACGGGAGAGGATGGCGACCTTGCGACCTTGATCCTGCAATTCGCGCGCAAACTTCTCCACCACGGGCGTCTTGCCCGTGCCGCCCGCCGTGATATTCCCCACCGCGATCACCTGGATACCGAGCGTGGAATCACGCAGGATGCGCACATCATACAGGAACTTACGCGCCTTCACGATCCCCTCGAAGACCTTGGACAATAAGTACAGGAGGGAGCGCACCACTGCGGCGCGTTTGCCCTTGCGGCGTTCAAAAATGACTTCGAGGACGAACTGTTCAGTTTCCTCGACCCAGTTGCGGATCGTTTCCCGCATGCGTGAGGCGGATTGTGCGGTGTAACCCCCTGCCCCGCAAGGCGAAGTCCAAGGAAACCTCGGAGAACACTACGGTAGGGCTGGCTGTCCTCAGCCGGCCGCCCTTCCCTAGCCGACCTCAGGAGGCTCTAACATCTATCTTTAAAACGCAGCAGTGCCTCATCAGAGCGCGCTGACACAATATCACCTACCACCATTGCTTTTGCTTGCACCACACAACCAATCTATTTCACGGGTGTTGAACTCTTGTATGCGGATACGTGCTGCATCATGGATCATCGCGGC
>CAZRGY010000459.1:0-3723 GCA_964599715.1 uncultured Verrucomicrobiota bacterium
GGGTGAGTATACACCGCGTTTGGCGACGAACCGCTGGACCACGCTCCTCATGAATGGTTACGTCGATACGCGTCTGCTCAAGTGCCCAGCGGATGCTCCGAGTCCGGCTTCAGCTGGAACGCCTGGGTTTACGACCAACCAACTGCCGGCGGATTTCGCCGCCCGGAGCTATTTGATCAACGGGTGGAATGATTTTTTCCAAAGCACGCTGAGTACAAATGATTGGCTGAAATACATGTCAGCGACTTACAAGCATGGTATACGTGAAGCAGCTATCCGGGTTCCTGAGGCCACTATTTCCTTTGGCGAGAAGGAAACTGATTCACCACATTTCTTCATGGATTTCTATGAAGGCAACGGGAACGACATCGAAGAATCTGAGCAGAGCCGGCATATGACCGGAGGCACGGTTAAGAACCGGCAGGGTGGATCGAACTACGCCATGGTGGATGGCAGTGTGCAGTATTATAAATACGGCCAGGCCCTGACCCCGGTGAATCAGTGGGCGGTGATGGCCAATTGGCGGACTAATGCCGCAAGCTTGGCACCTTGATCCTTCACAGCTTGAGGACGAGTTGGTTGGTCTGTCCTGTCACTTCCAAAATCATTTGGTTGCTTTCTATCAGCAGACATTTCACTTCGTAAGAAATGCCACCTGTTTTGATGAGAGAGGTTTGGCTTTCGCCTAGCACGATGTTGTTGATGAGCGCGGTGCGGCGGGTGCTGTCTCCAATGATCGATTTCAGTTGCAGTTGAGGTATGCTGCTTTTAGTGCCATCCGATTTAGTTGCCGGGACGCTGTTCGTATTTTGATAGGCAGATCCGGGAGTTGACGTTGCTTGTTCGTGGGACTCGGCTGCAACTCGGGGAGACAGTTTCAACTGGTTGGCTTCCTCTTCGGCCAGTTTGCGATCGGCATTGTCCACGGCGTAAATGCCTCCAGTCACTAATCCGCTGGCCAGCGAAATGACGGTAATCAGCGTGATGACGTATGGAGAGACACCTTTCCGCAACGCTTTGAGATATTCTTCCTCGGTATGTTCTTCGAGTGCGCGAAGATGTCCATTGAAAGCTGCGTAATCCAAAAAATGATCGGAATGGCCAAGACATCCAGCCAGTGCAATGCTCTGGGACGATATACCAGAGTGGTGGCGGCATGCCCGATGACAACACCAGCCACTACAGAGATGATGAAAAGATAGAGGGCCGACAGAACTCGTGCCGTCAAACCGGAAGTCTCATCTCTGCTTGAGGGTGAACCCTCCATATTCTCTGGATAACCTGCCTTACGGCTTAGGTCAAATCCAAGCTGACATATTGGACGAAATCTTTTAAGAGGAAATCCGAAAGTTAGTCTTTATCGATGAAAACCCCTAATACCTTGGCATCCCAGACCGTTTGGGTGGGCGAGGTTTGCAGGGAGAACTCGGCTGTGCTGTTAGGGGCGAGATTGCTCACAATCGCAGACACCTTTCCAGCTGGGGTTCCCTTGTTGTCCAAGGTCTCGAATTCTATCCGGGCTTTGACGATAGCTTTGGAGGTGGAATTGGAAACGGTGCCCGTGACGTAATAGGTCCGATACTCGCCGGGCTCCATTTTCCATGCCGTCACCAGCACATCGGTCAAAGGGCCATCTGGTTTTGAACGGAGGAGGAACAATATACCCATCACTAGGTTGATCCCCACTAGGACGGCTACCGCATAGATCACGCTCCATTTTGCTTTGTGCGCTTTGGCAACTTCTTCCGGGGTCAAGGAGGCCGGATCGGGGTAATCGTAGTTGCCCCCGGTTGGATCTGCGGGTGGAGCCTTTAACAAGACGGCTGTTTGGCAGTGAGGGCAGGGAATGGTCTGGCCGACGTATTCCGCCGGAAACTCAATCTTGCCGGCGCATTTGCCGCATAGAATCTTGTGAAATGTTTGGCCGCTCATCTTAAGACTTCAACGTGAACGACCAAAGTTCCTTCAACTCGGCATGCCGGGTAAATTTGAATACAACCCAACACAGCACTACAATCAGGACGACAATGCAAAACCTCAGGAAGTCGATGGTCCGTTCTCGTTTTTTGACGATACGGCTTAACTCCTGATTCGAATGTTCCAGCCACTGGTCGTCGGAACCGCGCTGATATTCGTCGGCCATGACGGTATGCTAACACCATCAAAGCACGGCTTTCCAAGCTTTTAGCATGGTAGCCAGTTCCTTCACTTCCTCGGGCTTCAAATCAGGAAGGGGCGGACGGCAAGGACCGCCGCTCAGTCCGATGAGGTCCATGGCAGACTTCATGGCGGAGACTTCGTAACCTTTGCGGCGGGCGCGGAAGGCGTAGAGCGGGGTGACATATTTGCTCATCAGTTCGGCCAGTTCCTCACGGCGACCTTCTGCCGCTGCTTCGTGCAGCATGATGGAGAGCTTCGGGGAAATGGTCGCGATGCTGGAAGTATAGGTGCGAACACCGATAGAGTAGTATGCAGGAACAGCGTCGTCACCGGCGCCACCAATCCAGAGGAGACGATTGCCCAAACGCTGTTGGATCATCTGATACTTACGGATGTCTGCCTGACCATCTTTCCAAGCGATCAAAGTCGGGATGTCTTTGGCAAGTTGCTCCACGAACTTGGGCGAAGGGTTCACCCAGTCACGGCTGTAAACCAGCAGACCGAGTTTCGTAGCTTTGCCGATGGCCTTGTAATAGTCAGCCAGCGAAGCTTCGTCAGCATGCGGGAAGTAAGGCGGCAAGGCGAGGATGCCATCCACGCCAGCGGCGGCGGATTGCTTGGCGAGTTGAATGGCGATGGGGTAATTGAAGCCCACGCCTGTGAGCACCGGTACTTTGCCGTTCACTTCTTCCAACGTGGCTTGGACCACGGCTTGGTGTTCCTCGGGGGAGAGGGAATACATCTCACCGGTGCCAGCCGGAGCTACGACGGCTGCCACATTGTGCTTCAGGATGAAGCGGACGTTCTTGCGATGTCCGGCGATGTCGAGGCCGAGGTTTTTCTTGAACGGGGTGACTGGGAACGAGATGACTCCGCTAGAGAGTTTCTCACGCAGTTCAGCAGGCTTAAGAGGCATAACAATAGATCAGGTTAAATTTTACCAACGGGGCAGTTGACGGGTCCAGTTCGGATCCACGTGTTTCCGCATTTCCGCTTCATCATCGCGCTTGCGATAGGGGCACTTTTTGTAGCGTTCCACGCCACGAGCGAGGGCATCGTAATCGATTTCCACGCCGAGACCGGGTTTGTCCGGGATGCGCACGCAACCGTTCACGATCGGCACGCGTCCACCGACGACGATCTCGTCTTTCAGCTGAGACCAAGGGTAATGGGTATCGCAGGCGTAAGTGAGGTGTGGGGTTGCCGCCGCCACATGGGTCATCGCCAGCATGGAGATGCCGAGGTGGCTGTTCGAGTGCATCGAGAGGCCGATGCCGAAGGTCTTGGAGATCTTGGCCAGGTGCTGCACTTGACGCATGCCGCCCCAATAATGATGGTCGCACAGGATGACCTGCACCGCGTCGTGTTTAACGGATTCCGGGATATCGGCAAAGCTGGTTACGGCGACATTACTGGCCAGCGGGGTGTCAACACCTGCGGCGAGCAGACGCTTGCGGACTTCGCCCATGCCGGAGATGGATGCGGTCGGATCTTCGAGATAGCCGCCGCGACCCAGTTCTTCTGCCAAGGCCATGCCGACTTTCACGGAGGTGTCGACAGACC